>JAHFCA010000011.1 GCA_023249715.1 Elusimicrobiota bacterium | reverse complement strand
CAGGACGCTGACAAGGGTGGACGCCATGGTTCCCAGAAAGCGTCCCCAAAGATATCCGCCGCGGGAAATAGAGCGCGTTAACACTAAATAAATTGTCTTAGATTCCATCTCTTCTAAAATAAGATTCACCATTAAGAAAACGGAAGTTAAGAGGCTCAATTTTTCTATAGCCACTAAACCTAAATCGATGAGCATGCGGATTTCCTGTTCCTGGCTTAGGATTCCCAAAAGCAACCCGCTGGAAAGGAGAATGAATCCGAATAATATAAGAATTAAAAATATTTTATTTCTAAAATGACTTAAAAATGTATATTTTGCGATAGCGATCATAGAGAGTCGGTTACTCCATGTTGGCGCACGGTATCGACATAAATTTCTTCTAAAGCGCCCGGTTTATGGGACCAGTCTTTTGCTTCTAAAACTTTTACCAGTTTTCCCTCTACAAGAATGCCCACCCGGTGAGCGATTCTTTCCACCTCCGCTAAAATATGTGAAGAAAAGAGGATGGTTTTACCTTGGCCGTTTAATTGCGTAATTAAATCTCTCATTTCGTTGAGTCCCAATGGGTCTAAACCGGTAATAGGTTCATCTAAAATAAGAAGGGAGGGATTATGGATTAAACTCTGCGCGAGGGAGAGGCGTTGCAGCATTCCTTTGGAACATTCTTTAATCTTTTTATGCTGGTGTTCTGTCATTTTAACGAGTTGCAGAGTTTCCGAGGTTTTGCGGTGGATCTCTTCTTTTGGCACGGAAGATAAAGTTCCATAGAATTGGAGAATTTCTTTTACGGTTAAGTATTTAGGAAAGTAGGGAACCTCGGGGACAAAGCCGGTTTTTTGGATGGATTGTCTGTTTGGCATTTTTTTATCGAAGAGATGAATGGAGCCATGAGTTGGGAATAGCAACCCCAAAATTAGTTTGAGGGCCGTTGTTTTTCCCGCTCCATTCTGGCCTAGTAATCCAAAGATTTCACCGGGAGCGATGGAAAGATTGACATCCTTGAGTCCGATAGTCGTTTTACTTTTCCAGAGGTGGGATTTTTTATAGACCTTGCTGAGCTCAAAAGTTTGAAGAACGGGGTCGGTCACTTAGAGGCTAACGGTCCAGACGTTTGTAATTCCGGAAAACTGTTTAATTTCTTTTAAGATATCTTTAGAAATTTCTGAATCCACATTTAATATAGAGACCGCTTCTCCTCCCAAAGATTTTCTGCCAACCTGGAACGCCGCGATATTAATTTGGTTTTTCCCTAAGAGGGTGCCGATAAAGCCAATGACGCCCGGACGATCGATATTGGTGTAAATAAGGAGGTTCCCTTGGGGGATCACATCCACAGGCAGTTCATCGATGCGCGCGATGCGGGGCGTTCCCCGGGTTAAAATAGTTCCGGATACGGATCTGTTCCCTGTGTCCGTCTTAATTTTAACGGTAATGAGAGATGTAAAATCTTCCGCTTCAGAGACGGCAGTCTCTTGCAGGCGAATACCCCGTTCCATGGCGATGGGTTCCGCGTTGACCCAGTTGACTTCTTCTTTTAACGCGGTAGAAAGTATTCCGCGTAATACTGAAAGTTTTAAAATATTGCGCATGGTGCTGGAAAAATCGCCAAAAAATTCAACTTTAACCTCTTTTAAACCGCCTTCGGAGATTTGAGAGATAAATTTGCCCAATTTTTCTGAAAGCGCTAAATAGGGGGAAATTTTTTCCAACACTTCCGGATCTAGAGAGGGAAGGTTCACCGCGTTTTTCACCAGACCCTTTTCAAAATAGTCTCTGACAGCGAGTGAAACTTCTATAGCCACTTTAGCCTGAGCTTCTTCCGTTGAGGCTCCCAAATGGGGGGTGAGAATAACATTTTCTAATTTTCGCAGCGCCTCATTTTGCAGGGGTTCCGATTTAAAAACATCGAGAGCCGCCCCTTTTATTTTCTTTTTCTCTAAAGCTTCGATCAGAGCATTCTCATCAATTAAATCGCCGCGGGCGCAATTGATCAGGCGGGCATCCGGCTTCATAAGAGAAAGTGACTTTGCGTTTATAATATTTTTTGTTTTTTCCGTCGCGGGAAGGTGAAGTGAAATATAATCTGAATTTTTTAAGACATTTTCCAGGCTCATGGGATGGACTTCCAGGGATTTTATGTGCGATTCTGAAACAAAGGGATCATAAGCGATTACTTTCATTCCGAACGCTATCGCCCTGGCAGCGACCTCCTTGCCAATTCTGCCAAAGCCCAAAAGACCCAAAGTTTTTCCCAAAAGTTCAGAGCCAATAAATTTTTCCCTCTTCCAGAGGCCACTTTTAACCGAGGCATCGGACTGGGACACATTGCGGGAAAGGGTGAGGAGTAGGGCAAAGGTATGTTCGGCCGCAGAGATCGTGTTCGCTCCCGGAGCGTTCGCCACCACAATTCCTCTGCGGGTAGCTGCATTCAGATCGATATTATCCACCCCGACCCCCGCCCGCCCGACGAATTTAAGTTTTTTGGCTCCTTCTAAGAGTTGAGCAGTTACCTTCGTTTTAGAACGAACGAGCAACGCATCGGCGTCTTCTAGTTCTTTAGAAAGTTTTGCCGCATCTTCCACAAAGTGGATGTTGAACCCATTTCTATTGGCAATGGGTTCTAGCCCTTCCGCATCGATGCCATCGGTAACAACAACTTTTGTGGTCATGTTATTTTGCGACTGCGCTCGCCGCTAACGTCTCGGCTAAAGCTTTCATTCCCTTTTCTATATCCGCTTTTTGAATGAAACCCATGTGGGCTACGCGCACTACTTTTCCTTTTAATTTTTCTTGGCCGCCGGCAAGAGAGATATTATATTTATCTACAATCGTTTGAACAATCTTTTCTCCGTCCAACCCTTCGGGAACAATAAAGGAAGTTAACACCTCGCAGGGGTCTTTAGGGAAAATTTTGAGGGAGAGAGATTTTCCGTATTCTTTTGTAAAATTGGCAAGTTCTTTGGTCTCTTCCCAGATAGTTTGAATTCCCTTCTTGCGGATCGCTTTTAAGCTCACATTGATCGAGCGGAGTAAAGAGATGGCGGGAGTAAAGGGAGTTTGCCCATCGTGGAACGCTTTTTCTACGGTTCTTAAATCCCAATAGAAGCGGGGGGATTTAGAATCCAATACCAATTTCCAGGCTTTGGGGTTAACGGCAATAAATCCTAAACCCGGCGCTGCCATAAGACCCTTTTGCGAGGCGGAGATTACAACATCCAAATTCCAATTGTCCATATAGAGTTCTTGTCCGCCCAGACCAGAGATGGCATCCACCACTAATATGGCGTTCGTTTTAGAAACAAGCGCTCCATACCCTTTAATGTCACAGGCGATGGCGGTAGAGGTATCCGTATGAGTGGAAAAAACAGCTTTTGTGTCTGGGTTTTCATTTAAAACTTTTTCTAATTCGCTCGGTTTTACGGCGCTTCCCCATTCAGAACGAATGGCGACCACGTTGGCTCCAAATGCGGTGAGAATTTTTACCCAACGTTCTCCAAAAGCGCCGCAGGCCGCGACAATCGCTTTATCTTTAGGAGAAATAAGGTTCGCAACGGCGCATTCCATGGCGCCTGTTCCGCTGGAAGCGAGCACAAACACTTTTGCTTTAGTTTGAAAAACATATTGCAAATTTTCCTGGGATTCTCTAAAGAGTTCCGCGAACTCCCGGGTTCTGTGATGAATAATGGGGAGGGACTCCATCTTTAAAGTTTCTGGGGGAATAGGGGTTGGCCCGGGTGTTAAAAGAATTTGTTGGTTCATCTGTTACTCTCCTCTATTTTTTATTAGGCAGTTTTTTTGAGTTCATTTTCTCGAATGAGAATAGGCGTTTTTCTTTTTTTCACCACCGCTAAATCGATGACACACTGCTTCAATTTTTTATCTTCCGGCAATTCGTACATGACATCTAAAAGCAGTTCTTCTAAAATAGCTCTTAAGCCTCTGGCTCCGGAACCTCTGGAGAGAGATGTTGTAGCGATTTCTTGAACGGCTTCATTCGTAAAAAGTAAATCCACCCCTTCTATAGCAAACATTTTTTGATATTGCTTAATGAGAGCGTTTTTAGGTTTTGTGAGAATGTTAATGAGCGCTTCCTCATCTAACTGTTCTAGCGTGGAAATAACAGGAAGTCTCCCGATGAGTTCGGGAATTAATCCAAACCGAATAAGATCCTCAGGTTGAACGTGTTTTAGAAGTTCGTATGTTTTCTTGGCATCTTTTAATTTAAGTTCGGAACCAAAACCAAGCGATTTTTTTTCCAGTCGTTTTTCAATTACTTGTTCTAAACCCTCAAAAGCGCCCCCACAAATAAAAAGAATATTCGCAGTGTTTATGCGCATATACTCTTGTTGAGGATGCTTTCTTCCTCCCTGAGGTGGAATAGAGGCATGGGTTCCTTCCAGAATTTTGAGCAGCGCCTGCTGCACCCCTTCTCCGGAGACGTCCCGGGTAATACTGGGGCTATCGGTCTTACGGGAAATTTTATCGATTTCATCAATGTAGACGATGCCCCGTTCCGCTTTTTTTATGTCGTTTCCAGCGTTCTGGATGAGGCGCAATAATATATTTTCCACATCTTCTCCCACATAGCCCGCTTCCGTTAATGTAGTGGAATCGGCAATGGCGAAAGGAACGTGGAGCAGCTTTGCCAGAGTTTGGGCCAGAAGAGTTTTTCCCGTGCCGGTGGGCCCAATTAAGAGAATATTCGATTTTTGTAATTCAACATTATAAAAGTCTTGAGACTTTGGGCCTAGGGATAGTTTAAAGAGGTCACTCGAATCTTTAACCGCGGAATTTTTAGGAGATTGCTCTATCGCTTCTATCCTGCGGAAATGGGAATAGACCGCCACCGAAAGAGTGCGTTTTGCTTTTTCCTGCCCCACCACATATTCTTCCAACGCTTTTTTAATTTCTGCGGGTTTGGGAAGTTGCGGGCTTTGGGTTCTTCTCTCTTCTTCGTCGCTAATTTTTTGCAGGAGGGAGTAAGAGTTTCGGATGCAATCTTCGCAAACGTAGGCTCCGTTTCCGCCGATAAGACGAAGATTTTCCCGTTTGGAGCGGTTGCAAAATATGCACTCAAAAGAGTCGGGTTTTCCGGGCATCATTAGGACGATTTTAGTTTGCGGGTATCAATGACTTGGTCCACTAAGCCGTACTCTTTTGCGTCGTGAGCCGACATATAGAAGTTCCTTTCGCAATCCTCCAGCACTTTTTCCACTTTTTGTCCGGTATGTTTTGCCAGAATATCGGTCAGTTTTTGTTTGGTGCTGACCAGTTCTTTGGCTTCGATGGCAATATCGGTGACCTGCCCGGAAATTCCTTCACCATAAATGAGCGGTTGGTGAATCATCACCCGGGAATGGGGGAGAGCGAAGCGTTTCCCTTTGGTGCCAGCGGCTAGGAGAAGCGCTCCAAAGGACATGGCCATTCCCATGCAGATAGTGGTTATGGGAGGGCGAATATATTGCATGGTGTCATAAACCGCCAAGCCGGCAGAGACCATTCCTCCGGGAGAGTTGATGTAGAGGTTGATATCTTTGTCCGGATCTTCCGCTTCTAAATAGAGCAGCTGGGCAATAATAAGATTGGCCGAATCTGTGGTCACTGCTCCTTCATAACCGCCTACAAATATAATGCGGTCTTTTAACAGTCTGGAAAATATGTCGTAACCAACGGCAGCGCCTTGGTTCCAACGTTCTATAATGGTAGGGACGAGTGCGGGCATGCTATGCGACCTCCTTAATTTTTGCTTTGTCAACTAGAAATTTAAATGTTTTGCTTTCCGTTAAACGTCTTAGAATTTTTTCTTTGTTTTCGATAAACGATTTTTCTATTTGGGCCAATTGGGCAGGATAATTTTTTTTCGTCACTTCCAATTCCGCAGTCCAATCTTCCTCGGTGGCGGCGAGTTTTTCTTCTCGGGTAATGGCTCCAATTAAATAGGAAAGGCGCACCGCTTTTTCTGCGGGAACCTTAAGTTCTTTGATGAGCGATTCTTTTTTTTCCTTAATTTCCGGTTCCAAATCTTCTTTTTCCGCCTTGGGGCCAAACTCTTTTTTGAGCGCTTGGTTTACCATGGAAGAGAGTTGCACAGAGACGAGCGTATTGGGCAACGGAATATTATTTTCTTTTACCAAATGGTCGCAGATTTGGTTTTCTATTTGGGTTTGAGTCGCTTCATCGGCCGTTTTTTGAAGAGAATTTTGTATGGCCGTTTTTAAATCTGTAAGGGAGGCGACTCCCAAATCTTTAGCGAGTTCATCGTCCAGATTGGGCAACACTTTTTCTTTAATTTCCCGCAGCGCCACTTTAAAAATTACATTTTTTCCAGCCAGGTCCTTGTTGGGGTGAGTGGCAGGGAAAGGAACGGAAATTTCTTTGGTTTCGCCCACGGTTAAGCCCAAAATGCCCTCGGCAAAACCTTGGATGGTTTGTGGGGACGCGCAATCGATGAGCTGATTTTCCGCTTTCATATTGGGGAGTAGTTTTCCATCTAAGGAACCCGCAAAATCTATAACGGCAAAATGAGTTTTTTCTAGCTTTGTTGCTTTCGCAGGGGCGAGCTGGGCATTTCTTTCCCTAAGGGTATCCAGTTCCTTTTGCACGTCGGCGTCCGTGATTTTTTTAACTTTCTTTTCAACAGAAATATTCTTAAAGCTTTTCACTTTAAAATTCGGGTTTCTTTCGATGACCAGCGTAAAACTTAAAACCTGTTTGGCGTCCAGGTTAATTTGGTCCACCATGGGTGTAAAAAGAGGAATGATTTCTTTTTCCCGAAGAACATGGGGCACGGATTCTTTTAAGAGTTGGTCTACGGTATGACTTTTAAGTTTATCGGCAAAGTTTTTTTGAATGAGTTCTAGGGGGGCTTTGCCTACGCGAAATCCCGGTAACTGCGCTTCTCTCTGAAATTCTTTGGTCACCTCTTTTTGTTTGGCTTCTACAATGTCCGACGGAATTTGGACAGAGAAGGTGACTTGGCACGGTTTCTCTTCCTTTGTCTTAAATTTAATTTTTTCTAAAGTCAGTTCCATAAAATCCTTTCTAATAATAGTATTGGGTGTCGGGATTGGGCAGCCCAAATTCCTTGGGCGCGAGAGGATTCGAACCTCCACAGGTCTCCCTACTAGCTCCTAAGGCTAGCGCGTCTGCCATTCCGCCACGCGCCCGGAAACATTCCTAAATAGGAAACTATAATTATAGGTTTTTAAAGGGATTCTTTACAACGGTAAAAATGTTACAAATTTGTTACAAAAAGTTTGAGAGAAATTTTTTTAAAAAATATACGATATCTTAAGTATGTTTTTTAGGAAATTTGTCTCGGTATTTGTTGTCCAGTGCCTGCTGTTTACGGCGCTGGGGGCTCCGTTTGCCCAAGCGAGAGGTTTTGAAGAGGCGGGATACGGACGCTTGCGCCCCTTAAGCCATTCCATGGAGCAGGTCTCCAAACTTTCTTCGTCTATGGAAGATGTTCGGGAAATTTTGGCTAGAGGGCTCCTTAACAAACCCAAGAAATTCACCGATTTCTTTAAGCAGTACCAAAAGCAGTTAAAGAAATTAGACCATCCTGCCGCAAACTTTTTAGATAGACTTTTGTTTACTTATCCCGTTCAGGAAACAGCCACGGGCAAACGCGCTATTTTTGGGTCCACCCAAGAAAAAGATCACTGCATTAACTTTGTGATGGTTTTTTCTAAGGAAGGAGCCTTAGAACAAACTTTAGAAGAAGATGAACAGATGATGGTTTTCCTCTTAGGGAAAAAATTTGAGGTGGAAGAGGGGTGGGAACTTAAAGATATTCGCACAAAGCAGGAACTGTGGAAACATTTTATTATCGAGCCACAGATTCATCAGCTTTTGCTGGAGTTTAAAAAGGACTCAACTTTTTTTCAGTCCGATGAACAATATAACGATATTTCCGTTCCGCAAACAAAAATGGGGAGAGGTTATCTTTGGGAATGGGCGCTCTATTTTATTCCGTTTCAAATATTTGGAAGTTGGGCTTATGATCATTTGCATTCCGTAAAAAGAGGGAGTGTTCGGCATGAAAAATCCGCCGCCATCCTGGAATTTGTTTTTGCTTCCTGCTTGAGTTTAGGGATATTCCTTACCATGGTCAGTCCCAGTTCTCATTCTATTTCCATTCCATTTTTGATTTCTGCTTCCCTTTTAAGAGGGTTCCCGGTGGCCTATCTTTTTAGTGGAGCTCACAAAGGGAAATGGAATGAGAATTCAGAAGAAAAGTTTGCTCGCATTTGGAGCAGGAGAATTGTGGGATACATTTTATCTCAGGTTCTTGTGGTTCCAGCAATCTGGTACAGCATCTATTGGCCATCTCTTCCTAATGTAATTGGGCAATATCCGTATCGCAGGATAATAGAAACTTTTGCCAGTTGGCTTATCGGCGCTGTTTTAGTTGTGAGGCTCCAATGGATTTACGATACCGGAGTCCGCAAAAAATGGCTCCCCCCCTTCTGGCACATTGCGGATATTGTGGCAAGTAATTCCCTCTCAGCTCATGAAATAGCTTGGTTACGGGAAGATATTCGAAGAAGTGGAGTTCATGAGACGGCCATAGCCATAGAGGCTAAAATGGGGCGTGATATTATAAGAAAATTTGTGAATTCGGAAGAAGTAAATATGGATATCAACTTCCCCAAAAAAATAGTAACAGCCGTAGAAAAAGTATTAATGAATTCCCGGGTTTCTAATTTAGATGACAGTTCTCTTAATATCTGTGGACTTTCCTTTCCTTATTCAAAAATAAAAGGATATGACGGTTTTAAAAATTTAATAGAGGATTTAAGAAATAGTAGCTTCTTTTTATTTCAACAAGATTATCGTTATTACTTGTCTATGGTTTCTTTGGAGGCTAAAGAAGATATGGGATGGTTTTCTCTTCACTTAATTCAGTATCTGCGGGATTTGCTGGGGGATTCGCAAGAAAAAATGAAAATAGTGGAACTCATAGGGCAAGGCAAGCAAAAAATAGGAGATAAAAATTTTGCAGACCTTGTGCGCCATTTTGAGACTAGGGATTTTCCGCCAATAAAAGATTTAAGTATTACCCCTTCTCTAACTTTGCGCGATAATCAAATAAATACGGAAACAGCTCTGCCTTCTTTTGAAGAAGTAGAACACCTCTACCGTATCGTTACTAAAGAAAAGGGGCATGCTCAAAAAGAAGTTATAAAAAGATCGGGGGTTGAACAAACTCGAATCAGCAAATTCTTTGGTAAAAAAGGAACTCGTAAACCAAATCCGCAGGAACTCCTCAAACTTTTTAGGGCTTTAAAAGAATTTATGCAGATACAAATCCCCCCTCGTTCCCCTTCTCTGAGGAGTATCAGAATGTCCATCAAAGGTAAGCCTGCTTCTCCTGAGAATAAACAAGCAATCGTTGAAATGATTCACCAAGCGCGCAAATTGAAATTTTCTTATAAATTTATGTCTCAAGGCACGGGAATTTACTATGGAACAATCGCCCGGATGAAAAATAAAAATTTTCCTGTTGGAGTCAATGAAGCCAAAATACTTTTAGAAAGATTTAAAGAAATTCTTCCCAAAGAGGAATGGAATAGTATTATGAGAGACTATTTTCTGCAAACTCCCGGAGCAATATTTTATCCGTTGAGGGAGCTCTGGCCGCGCTTTAGTATGCCTATAAATATGAAGCAAAGAGCGCAAAACTTTCTTGGTTGGTTGGGAGAGCCGCTGGTGGTTGCTCCGTGGTGGGAAACGGTGGTTTTTTCGTCAATAGGATTCTTAACCTATGCTTACGGCGCTGCGGTGGGAAGTCCAGAACTAATGAATTTTGGGTTGGCCTGGGCCACCCTTGGATTTTCTTTTGCTCATACCATTGTGCGGTGGATTGCCAGAGCGATTCAATATCCAGACACTTTTGCCCTGCTCCTCATGGAAAATCGAAGGAGCGTTTTAGAGATTATTCTCTTAGACCTCCGAGATTTTCTTGCGCGTACCGTCCTATCCTTTATTTTTCTTCTTCCTTATCTTGTCTTCGATCCCTTTTCCGCCACGGTTCTCTCCATTTACGCTCATTCCCGTTTTAACTATTTAGTTTTAAGCGGTCTTTTACCTGCTTGGCTCCCTGTTATGGCCATTGGTCTGCCCATTCAAACAAAGGCTCACGAGCATATAGAAACTTTAACAGCCTTTGCAGATTTAGTGGCTACAGATATGGTAAGAACTCACATTAAGCCAGAAGAATTTGAGAAAAATGTGCAGGCATATGCTTTAGCACGAATGGAAATTCTCTCTGCAATAAATTCCAAAGCAATGGACGAGGTCGGAGATTATACCAGTATAAAAAATTTAAAGTTGGTCTGGGGATTGCCACAAATTGCAGTTGCCTTGTGGGGGAGCGATTATCGTTCTCACTTAGTAGGCTTACTCCAAGCCTATTTTGAAAGCAAAGATTTTAAAGTGATGCTTCCTAAATTTAATAAGGAATATGATTTAGTTCCTTCTAATTTTAGTCAGTGGCTTAAGAAAAATAAAAAAATATTCCCAGCGAAGTTAGCCGGCAAGGAAAAACTAAGTCAACTCCTTAAAAATATTATTGGGTTCGATCCTCAGGGAATTCAAGACCGGTTCAATATTTTGTTCCTTCCCTATGTTTATTATTTTATGTCGGTTTGCAAAATAGTGAACCCGGATCATGAAAATTTGGTAGGCGTTTATGGCGGGTCAGGGGCGGACATAGCTTGCTTTCTTCTTTCCACAGACGCGAAAGTGGGGTACTTTGTTACTAATAATAGAGTGGATCCCTTCGAATTACAGTCTTATTTAAGAAAGTGGGACTGGAAAACAATTGACTTTGACTATACCGATGAAGTCTATACCAGCAAAAAAAGATTAATGGGTTATGGTGGAGTTAACTTTTTAGAGTCTCACCCCGATACTATTTATTGGGCTATCCTGGCCGAATTAAAAAGCATTGGGGTCGAAAAAGATTCCATTAAAATTGGTTCGGTAGAAGGCCATACCCAACTAAGCTTTAACTGGACCCATCCTAACGCGAAAAAGAAACGAAATTACACAATTTATTTTATTAATTCGAAAATTGAAAATTTTGGATACCGCAAGAATTCAAGTGATTTATTGCGAGAAATTTTAGAAGGTGGAATTGATTTTTATTACGAAAAAGCTGGGGTAAATATTAGTAAGAGTTGGCACGAATTCCTTCCAAGCATTGCGGGAGCTATTAAAGTGAATGGAATGGTTATTACAGACGACTTTGATGTGGATCTGCATCCAACAGATCCAATGCCCTATTTAGAAAAAATGGGTTCTAAGTTTATTCAATGGGATTCAACCTATTCCATGCGCTGGTGGCGCATGCTTATTCCATTTGCCTCAAGTCGTGATTCCGGCTATGGGTGGGAATTAAAGATTAGAAAAAAAATCCGCAGTTCGATAATGACTCCGGCGGATAATATGAATTGGGAACAAGATATTTTAGCGTTTTATAAAAATGGAGATATTAAAAGTTTAAAGAAGATTATATTAGAAGAATCTGATTCGGGTAGAATTAATCAGGCATGGAAAGCATTTGAACTTTTCTTGAAAGAAGACTTAAGTTACGATTTTGGCCGTGATTTATTTGTTAGTATTCAGAGCCTTGTTTATAAGAAAAATATTACGATCCCAGAGTCGCTTGTTCGCATACTAGAAGAAAACTTAAGAAATGGAAAAATAGGGCAAGTGATTTTCAGTGAATCCATTAAATGTTTAATGTGGATTTATATGAAACAGCCCCAGCTTATTAATGAATCTATTTCTGAAACAATTGAAGTGCTTTTAAAAAGACAAAATCTAAGCGCCCTTGAATTTTATGCCTTAGAAGACTTGATTACACATGCGATTGCAAAGAAGCGGCCCGATCTTTTAAGGGCCTCTTTTGTTAAAGAAACTATAAGTGCCCTTCAGCACGGGCAATTTGGGTGGGAAAGAAATAGGTCTATATCAAGAAAAACACGGGATAGCCTGGTCTATTCGTCCGCCTGCGATATTATAAAAACAGTGGTCACTTGTAGACCCGATTTAATTTTGGAATCTTCTATTCTTAATATAGTAGAAGCACTTTTTTCTTACCCAAATTTTGAAGATTATGTTTATTCAGGCGCGGCAGATACACTAGCAGCAATTTCGGCAAAGCACCCATCTTATGTAACTCATCATATACTTTCCACTTTAAATAGCTTTATCTCGACGGAAAAAAATAAAAAGTTAGAAAATTTTGTTACCCGCCATGTTAACCATGCTATAGAGAAAATTCTCAGAAAAAGGTTCGATCTCTTTAATACTGAATTAATAAAAACACAGGAGGAAATACTGCGTACGGATGGCTATGAAGATGAAATTTATAAAACGACCGCTGAAATTATTCGTTTTGTCGCTTCCAAACAGCCTGCTGTCATTCAAAAATCTACCGTCGAATCTTTAATGCAGTCTTTCCAAAGGAAAAAAATTATTGAATCATTTTTTAGTGATAAAGATACCTCGCAGAATCAGTATATAGCAACTTTCGAAGCGCTTCTTATAATTTTTAAAAAACGGACGGAGCTTGTAAGCTTAACGGAAATTTTAGGCACTTTAGAAAGTTTTTTAAGGAATAGCAGCCAATTACATACAGGAATTTTTATATTTACCAAACAAATTGTTAGAAAAAATCCACAGGTCTTAGAGTCAAATTATGTTAAAACTCTGCAAAATTATGCCAACAAATTTTTAAATCGGAACTATGCCCGTAATACCAGCGTTCTTAAACCAATTGCAGATTGTTTTAAAGAAATTATATATAGACGTCTTGATCTTATAGACCAATCCACTCTTAATCTCCTTATGAGAATTCTTAAAGTCGAGGATCTTCAGCCTAAAACCTACTTGGTAGTTTTGGATGTGTTTAAATATCTTATAGAAGCTAAACCGGGGTTTAAGCAGGTAATATTTTTTGCCTTGGAATCTTTAATGACTCAGCAGGGGCACGAGGCAAGCGAATATCGGTATGCTGTTGGTTTAATGAAAAGAATAGTTAAAAAAAATCCGGAAATAGAAAAAGCAGACGGTTTATTTTCTGTAATAAAGTGGATGCCAGAAAAATTGTTGGGCCATCCTTTCCACCATTGGAAAATTTTTGAGGATGCCTATTTTAGAATGTGGACAAAAGAAGAGCTTGCATTTTATGAGGCTTATTCTGTCGCAAATTCTATTTATGAGCTTTTAGAATTTTCTCATCTTCGTGTCACAAAAAAAAATATTGAGAAGGGACTAGAGGTTATTTTAACTTTGCGGGAAATGATGAGCCACCATCCGGAACAAATTGTTTTTGGGCCCAATGTAAATGCGATTAATATCTTACATCAGGCCAATGAATATAATCAGGGGAACTTAGAGTTCCTTGAGCTGCAGGCAGGAACACCTCCGGGAAAAATTCAATCCTTTAAGGGGTTTAGCCAGAAGGAAAATGCATTAGAAGCTATTCGCCAAAGTAAGGGGGCAACGACTATTTATATCCATGGCCATGGGGGTGGTAAAGATTTCAGCTTGGACAGTAAAGAAGTCAATTCTCAATCTTTAGATAATGAAAAGCTTCCAATCGGCCCGTACTCTATTAACTTTGAGGAACTAGCAGATGCACTGCTAGAGAGAGGAAATTTAGATCAAGTTAAATTGATTGTGGATTGCTGCTATCCTTATAATTTCTCGAGGCTTGTTTTGGGATATTTTATCGGTAAAATTATGGAAGAACCTGAGAAAGAATTTGGGGCTCCTATTGTAATTGCTGCCAATAGTTTAGGGCGATATATTTACGCTGGAATTTTTGTTGAGGGACTCAAGAATGTTCTTAGCGCAGGAAGTCCGCTTACTTTAACTGACATTTTTAAAGCAGAAAAATTTACGTTTGAGTATGAAGACCCTATTCTTTTAATTCCCAATCCAGAACCTGTCTATAATTACATTCAATCCAAAATTCCAAAGATACGATGGCCTTCTTATTTTTCTATCGGTTCTATTTTTTATCAGTTCTATGAGATGGGTAAAATTGTGGATCCAAAAAATTGGAAAGAAAGAATGCGCAACTTTTTTGGGTGGCTGGGAGAGCCGTTTACGGTGGCTCCTACTTGGGAAACCCTTGCGTTTCCTTTGGTAGGAGTGGGATTAGCATTGGGATGGGATTGGGCCACATGGGGATTTGCCGCCGCGCATATTATTGCGCGATGGATCCATCGCGCAAAATATCGTGGTTGGAATTCGGAGCCACTTTGGCTCCTGCTCATAAAGGATGTAAGAGATTTCTTCACTTTATATATCATTTCCCACTTGTTTTTAGTTCCCTATCTTATATTAGACCCTATTTCCGCTTCTGTTGTTACCTACTATCTTCACTCCCGCTACAACCGCTTGGTATTGAACGATAAATTCCCCCAATGGCTCCCTTGGCTGCCGGTGGCTACTATTTTTGATGATTTTGAGGAGCTGGGGCAACGTATTATGAAATCCTCCCCTATGGATTGGACAAATGTAGAAATGGATAACAGGATATTTGATGGGTTGGATGCGTATGGGTTTGGCAACTATACCGATGCCGAAACTATCTTTAGGGAGGTTCTGCAAGAGGGTCCGGAACATTCGACTGCATGGATAAATTTAGGGGTTACACTCTCGCAATTAGATAGATATCCCGAGGCTATTTACGCGCAAACCAGGGCGGTGGGTTTAGGGAATTCCTTAGAGCAGGTAGAGAATAACTGGTGGAATTTTCAGTATATTCCTGAAGTGGAAAATCAGTTTAATCAGTTGGGTTCCTGGTCGCAAATAGCTTTACCGGTTTATTCAATGCCAGAAGATAAAGGGACACAAATGGTATTCGCAAGTTTAATCTCTCCCATTCTAGATTCTGGCAATAGCGAGGATCCACTGACTCTCTACTTAAAAATTAGCGAATTAGAAGAGATTAAATTTGAAATTCAAAAGCGCTGGATTGAATACTTTTATGGAACACTCTATAGAGAGGGAAATCTTCTGGAAGTAGATTTCAATGCAATATCAGAGGATCGGGAAAAATTTAACTCGCTTTTGCAGCGATATCCTGTTCTCTACACGGCCATAGACTATTCTTTAATACGGTTTTACCCGATTGCGACATCGTTGCAGCAAAATTTAAAAGAGAAACTTAGAAATAGAGTTTCAAAAGATACTTCTATTATTCCAACCATCGTTGAATATCTGCATCACTCTTCTCTCCCAATTTCCGACTCTGCTTTGGATTGGTTATTGGGTTTAGATTTTAAGAAAAATGAGCTTGTTATTAATCGGGAGTTAGACAGAAAAAAGTTGTACAAAGAGAATCTAATTTATGAAGGGACTTCTTACGATAAAATTCGCAATATGCTTAGGACTTTAAGATTGTCTGCGCAGGATGTCTTATATGATATGGGGTTTGGTTACGGACGAGTTCTTATTTACGCGGCTCTGGCCCTGCCGCACTTAATTTCCTTAAAAGGAGTGGAAATCTTGGAGGAACGTTTTGAACAAGTAGCGCAGGCTAAAATGAATTTAAACTTGAATCAAATTGAATTAAGTAAGGGAGATGTTTTAAATCAAGATTTTAATATTGGGGATATCTTCTTTCTCTTTAACCCTTTTGTTCGTCCTACCTTGGAGATAGTTGCGGCCACCTTAAAAGAGATTGCCAACAATAAAAAAATACGAGTAGCTACTTGGGGAAGCCCTTCTGTTTCATACTTTCAAACATATCATCACGATTGGCTAGAACCTCTTCATGTATTGACCGATCGCTCCCTAGATCCCTTAATTATTTTTGAATCACCAGAACCTAATCCTCCTTTGGTAGATGTAGTCGAGATTAAAGATGAGACAGGGCGTACAATATTGGCAGATATACGCAATGTGAGAAAATTAGGAGTGGTGGGGGATGTTCAAAGTAACTATAAGAAAACTAGGGCGGCGCTTAAAAAAGCGGGGTTTGTAAATAACAAAGGTAATTGGAGTGCGGATAATAGCGTACTTGTATTTCTGGGTGACCTTTTGGATGGCGGTCCCAATCCATGGGAAACTTTGGAGTTTATTTATGATCTTTCAATCCAGGCGGAAAAAAAGAATGGGAAGGTAATCGTGCTTACTGGGAATCATGAGGAGCTTTTCCTTAATTGGCTGGAAGGGGAACAAAATGAGACCACTAAAAAGTGGAATATGGTTTGGCGCACTAATGGAGGGCCGCAAACGGTGAAAGATTTATTGCAGGAAGATATCTCCTATGAATA
>JAHFCA010000090.1 GCA_023249715.1 Elusimicrobiota bacterium | reverse complement strand
AGCGCCCGATAACGCAAAAACTTTTTCACTGGAAAATGTTTTAGACCCCACCCATGGCCGCGCCGATTTAAACAAAAAAACCGTCCGCCAAATTTCTAAAACCATTTATGGAGAAGACCCTCTAAGACTCCTTCGAGCGTTTAGAATTGCCACGCAACTTCAATTTGAAATAGATCCCGAAACATTTAAAACTATTAAAGAAAACAGCCCCCTTATAAAGCGCGTGGCTATGGAAAGAATTAGAGAAGAGCTTCTTTTGCTTTTAGACTGCCAGAGCGCGTACCCAACTGTTTTAAAATTAGATGAAGCGGGACTTGTTTCTCAAATTTTCCCGGAGGTAGACCCAAACCGCGCCTGCGCCCTCGATTATTACCCGGAAAAAGGAGTGTGGGGCCATTCTCTAGACGCTCTAAATTGTTTGGAATGGATCTTCCAAAACTTAAGCGCCGAATTCCCGGAAGACCATGAAAAAATAAAAGCTTTTCTTTTTAATGAGAAGGGGAATTCCGGAGAAAAAAGTTGGGCGGCCTTAATGAAACTAGGGGTTCTTTTGCACGATATCGGCAAAGCTCCCACGGCGCAAATGATAGAAGGCCGCCTGCGATTTTACGAGCACCAAAATGTGGGGGCCAAGCTCGCCAAAAAAGCGGCCGAGCGGCTTAAATTTAGCTCGGATGCCTCTAAGAATTTAAGCCGCATGGTTTTAGAACATATGCGGCCCGGAGGGCTTGCTTTTGCTCCCGTCCTTACGGACCGCGCTCGATTTAGATTTTTCCGAGATTTAGGAGTAACCGCCATTCCCACCTTAATTGTTTCCTTGGCAGACCGCTACACCTACTTAACCCAAGAAACGCGCGGCAAAGGCGCCGATGTGCACGAAAAACTCGTGAAAGATTTCGCGCGTTGGTACTTTTTAAAAATGGAGGCAACCGCCAAGAAAAAAGAACCGCTTATAAATGGAACGATCCTTATGGAAAAACTTAAACTATCTCCAAGCCCCACCATTGGCACTCTCTTAAAAGAAATTGAAGAAGCCGCCGCGGTGGGGGAAATCCACACCCAAGAAGAAGCAATAACCCTAGCTCAAAAGCTGTTGGAGAAAAAACCATTGTCGGTTCTTGGGCCATAGCACATACCCTTGATATCATAGCTGAAATGTATTACAATTAAATCAAAAGGAGATCCTTTGCATATTACGGAACTTGTGTGGGATGAAGATACTGTACTGCACATCCAAAAAAACCATCATGTTACTCCAGAAGAAGTTGAAGATGTATGTTTTTCTGAAAATTCGCCTCTTATTGAAGTGGGTCGGGGTGGATCCCAATATATTACGTTTTAGGACAGACTTCAGTAGGACGGTATTTATTTGTTGTTGTCCGGTATCTTTTTAGAGGTAAGGCAAAGCCAATTACAGCTCGAGATATGGAGTCAGGAGAAAAAAAACGTTATCATAGAAAGAGGTGATTATCATGACAAAAATTCCTAAATTCAAAAATGACCAAGAAACTAGGGAATTTTGGGACAAACATAGTCTATCTGAGTTTGAGGAAGATATTAAACCAGCCACTATTACATTCCTAAAACCTCGGAAAGAGGTCATCACTTTAAGATTGGAGAGGTCATTTATCATACCATTGAAAGTATTAGCCAAAAGAATTGGAATTGGCTATTCTTCGCTTGCCAGAATGTGGGTTATGGAAAGAATCAAGAAAGAATTACACGCGGAAAAAATGGCTAATACCCATAGACATGCGTAACACTCACATAAAACCAGGAGACCCGGTTGGTTTTCTCATAGATGGCTCCAAAGTAGCGGTATGCAAAGCGGAAATTAGCCCTGCTCATGATCCCTTTACTCAAAAGGAATGGAAAAAGATTACTACTGTCTTTAAATCCAAAGGTGGAAAAACCTATCGTTCTCATGCAGAGTCTA
This sequence comes from Elusimicrobiota bacterium, assembly GCA_023249715.1. Classification (GTDB taxonomy): domain Bacteria; phylum Elusimicrobiota; class Elusimicrobia; order 2-02-FULL-39-32; family 2-02-FULL-39-32; genus JAHFCA01. Next base: position 4,358 of record JAHFCA010000090.1, on the reverse strand, counting down.
GGACTCATCTTAAACGCTTAATGCGGAAATGAGATTTAACTGTAAACCTTTCTGTCCGATCAAGCGCTAATATTTTGGAATGCTGATTACGTTTCTTATGGATTTACTGGTTCTCAAGATGACATTAAACGGTTTTTAAACTGGTTCAAAAAGGAGAATGCAAAAATGAATAACAAATCAACCCGCGCAGAGAGAGAGAGAGAGAGCAGAATAAACTTCCATGGAATGTACCCAACTTTGAGCGAATTTCGTTAAGAGATGCGCTTAATAATGTTCCCGCAGGATCGGATGGTTTAGCGCTGATGTCTTAAATACCCAAAGAAAACCCGTCATAAATACTTCCCATAAACTATTAGAGAAAAAAACCATAGCGCCTATTGTGATTTTACCAATTATCTGATATATTCCTGAATAGTTATACTATTTAGGAGGTAGTTCTTGAATGGAAAATATTTCTAGAGTATTAAAGATTTCACTTCCCAGTCATCAATCCACGTTTTTGTGGGGTCCACGAAAAACAGGCAAATCTACCTATCTAAAACAGCATTTCCCTCAAAGTCTCGTTTACGATTTCTTAAAAACAGATTTATTTTTAGACTTTAGCAAGAACCCAGCTTTATTAAGGGAACAATTATTGGCAAAGAATAAAGAAGAGTTATCTTATCCCGTTATCTTAGATGAAGTTCAAAAAATTCCACAGTTGCTAGATGAAGTTCACTGGTTGATTGAAAATAAGAACCTTCGTTTTATTCTCTGCGGGTCAAGCGCGCGAAAATTAAAACGGGGCCACGGGAATCTATTAGGCGGACGGGCTTGGCGTTATGAAATGTTCCCTCTAGTATCAAAAGAACTGCAGGAACTTCATTTGCTAAGAGTTTTAAACCAAGGAATGATACCAACCCACTATTTACAGTCAACCGATGAGGCTAAAAAATCCTTAACAAGTTATGTTCAGGATTATTTAAAAGAAGAAGTGTTCGCGGAAGGACTTACTAGAAATATTCCGGCATTTTCCAGATTTTTTGATTCCTTAGGATATACCCATGGAGAATTAACGAATTATTCCAACATCGCGCGCGATTGCGCTATTGACGCGAAAACCGTAAAGGAATATTATCAAATTTTAACAGATACCTTGCTGGGAATTATGATTGAACCTTTTAAGCTGCGGCAATCTAGAGATGTAATTACCAAAGCATCAAAGTTTTACCTTTTTGATGTTGGTGTGGCAGGTGTTCTAACAAAAAGACATATACCGCTAGAAAAGGGAATTGAATTTGGAAGAGCATTCGAACATTTTATTTTAATGGAAATTAGAGCTTATCGTTCCTATAGGGAACAGTTATTCGATATTCATTTCTGGCGCACAAAATCGGGATACGAAGTCGATTTTATATTAGGCCGGGGTGAAATTGCCGTAGAAGTGAAAAGCGCAACCCGCGTCGATGATACGGAACTTAAAGGGTTAAATAAATTTATTGATGAATACCATCCCAAAAAAGCAATTGTTGTATGCAATGAGAAGGAAGAAAGAGTCCATGGGAAAATATATTTAATGCCCTGGAGAATATTTCTATCCCGCTTATGGGAAGGAAAAATCCTATAACTTTATGAGCGCAATATTTGGATTAGTTTGTTTAAACGGTCAACCAATTCCAAAAGAGAATTTGATGCGGATGAGCTCCGCGTTGGCAGCGCATGGACCCGATGGGGGAAACGTGTGGTCTCAAAACAATGTGGGATTGGGACAACGCCTCATGCGTTTTACTCCAGAAGATGATTTTGAGAAGCAACCGCTCCTAAGTTTCGACGGTCAAAGAGTATTAGTAACGGATGGCCGCATCGATAACCGTCCAGAACTTACGCAAGAACTTAAGATTTCCTCACTAGAAGCGCGCGCATTGCCAGACTCCGCGTTTATTTTGCGCGCCTATGAAAAATGGGGAGAAGAGTGCGTAAATCATCTGATTGGACTTTTCACCTTTGCTCTATGGGACCAGCGCGAAAAAAGTCTATTCCTTGCTTGCTCGCATTTGGGTGAACGACCTCTGTTCTTCCACGCAACTTCTCAATGGTTCGCATTCGCATCTATGCCTAAAGGACTATTCGCCCTGCCTTTTGTTCCACGAGAACTAGACCTTACCTATATGGCAGATTTTTTAACGCGTTCATTACCCGAGGAGGGAACCACCTTCTACCACTCCATTCGATCTCTACCAGGAGGACATTCCCTACATTTAAATTTTGGGAAACCATTCCAAATAAAACGGTATTGGCAATTTAACTTTCAACACGAACTACGCCTTCCTAAAGACCATGATTATGTGGACGCCTTCAATTCATTATTTAAGAAAGTTTCCAAAGAGTACCTACGCAGCTCTCACCCTATGGGAATTTTACTCAGCGGGGGTTTGGATTCCTCTTCCATAGCGGCCACCATCGCGCCCATGCTGAAAAACGAGGGAAAACATCTCTCCGCTTTTACGGAAGTTCCTCGTTCTAACTACGATGGGCCCATCAATGCTGGGAGATATGCCGACGAATCGCAATTCGTACAGTCCATCGCGCGCATGTACGATAATATCGATTTGAAACTGGTCCGTGTGAATGGTTCCATGTCATTTGAAGATGTGGAAGGGCTTTTCACAGCAGTGGAAATGCCTTTTCCAAACTCGTCTAACCGCGTTTGGATAGAAACTATTTTTAAGAACGCTCGAGATATTGGCGCGCGAGTATTGTTTGGAGGCATAAATGGAGGAAATTTAAATTCAAGCTGGGATGGACGAAGTTTCTTATCGGAACTCATAGTTCAAGGAAAATGGGGCCGCGCTTTGAAAGAAGGAATAGGAATTATGCGGGAGTCCGACCATCATTCAATTCTTCGAACGCTCGCCAGCGGAGTGATGCCCTCGCTTCCAACTCCAATTTGGCTCAATATTCGACGCTTGCGGCATAGGAATAATACCATCTATGTCGCAAACCCTCCTTGGCTGGCTTACTCACCCATTCACCCTGAATTTGGCAAAATTCACCGCGTAACGGAACGAGCCAGGGAAAAAGGACATGAATTCTATGGCAGGCTGCGGCCTTATACCAGACATTTGTACTACAGGTACCAACTTTTATTTAGCGGGTTAAGCTCTCAATTTTCCGCCGGTTACGAAGCTCAATTTGGCGTAGATTGGCGCGACCCATTGGGGGATGTACGCATTTGGGAGTTCTGTCTTTCCGTTCCAGAAGAACAGTATTTGCGCGATGGAATCAATCGCTGGCTTATTCGACGCGCTATGAAAGATAAACTTCCCGAGGAAGTGGTATGGAACAAAAAACGGGGACTGCAAGCTTCAGATTACTACGATCGTTTATATGCGTCTCGCCAAACCATTTTAGACGAATTAAGCGTCTTAGAGAAAAGCGATTTAGCACCATCCGTTTTGGATCAAAGAGATTACGCAACTTAACAGAAGAGATGCCCAGAACCGGTTTAAACCCAGAACATATGTTGAACAATTACAGATTTGTCTTAGAAAATGGCATAATGGCAGCAAAGTTTTTAAATTGGTTCGAAAAAAAAGAAGGAGAATACAAAAATGAATAATGTAAATCAGCCCCCGCAGAGAGACGATAATAAGCTCCCATGGAATGTACCCAACTTTGATAGAATTTTGTTAAGAGATGCGTTTACCTTCCGAATCAGTAGATACCGGTGTTAATCATTCATAAAATTTCTGCGATCGTTAAGTAACAAATAGATGAAGCAATACTATTACTTTTACGCTGGTCTAGAGATTGTTTCAGACCTTCCCATTCCAGAATGGGATGTGTTCGAATACTCCAAACCCTCTAATAATATAGATGTCTTCATATCTCTAGAAAATTCTTTGAATGAAGAATCGAAGATTGAAGAGAACCTTCCTTTCATCTCCTCTAACAACTATCGGTTTTACATCCCTTCTATAGGCACTTACCGGGTAGAGAACGGGCGTAAGATTACAGTAGCGCCCGTTTCTGGGGCAAATCCTCAAGCTGTTCGACTCTACTTGCTTGGATCGGCGATGGGGGCTCTCTACTACCAACGAGGATTTTTATCTATTCATGCTAGCGTCCTTCAAATAGGAAACACAAGCGTAGCATTCTGCGGGACTGTAGGCGCGGGTAAATCTACGATGGTTGCTCACTTAACCAGAAAGGGCTACAACTTAGTTTGCGACGACTTATGCAGACTGGATCTTTCTAAGAAAGATCAGATAAGCGTTTGGCCAGCCGCGCCTAGTTTTAAACTTTGGCAAGATACGATTAATAGTTTAGGCTGGGATAACAAAACAATGGAAAGAGACCATGTCCGCTATGATAAGTTC
>JAHFCA010000089.1 GCA_023249715.1 Elusimicrobiota bacterium | reverse complement strand
TAAAAATAGTCGAAGCCGGCGCTTATGTGGATTTGGGGGAGGAAGTGGAAGGATTTATTCCCTATTCAGAAATTTCGAGCGAGAAATTTAACACTCCCGAAGAGGTGATTCAGGTGGGGGAAGCCGTCGAAGGCATTATTACAGTGGTAGATTCCAAAGAAAAAAGAATTCAGATTTCTATTTCCCAGCTCGAAAGAGAACTGCAGCGGTCCGCGCAGCAAAAATATTCCAAGGTTCACGGGACATCTCTTAGCCAGTTGTTTGAACCGTAAGCGCCTTTCTTCTTCCCGCCTCTTCCTGTAATTTAAAAAGCATTAAAAAAATAAATCTGAACAAAAAATGATTCGTCTAGGATGGCTTGTCATATCTCAACCTAATTCTTATAATTCCTCAGAAAGAAGAAGGAAAAACAAAAAAATATGTTAGCTATAAATAGGGTTATAAATGGGAAAAAATAGAAATAGTATTGTAGCTCATACCAAAGACATAACTATTGAACCTTCTATAACAAAATTAGTTGGAGATATTCAGCTTCTAATTTTCTCTGCTCATAGGCATGTTGCCCAAACAGTGAATGCGGGACTCGTTCTGCTTTATTGGAGTATTGGCAATAGAATTCAGCAAGATATTCTCAATAATAAGCGGGCGGAATATGGAGAGAAGATTTTGCCGACAGTGTCGGCAAAATTACTTCCTGAGTATGGTCAAGGTTTTAGTTCTCGTAATCTTTCTAGGATGGTTCAGTTTTCAAAGTCATTTATAGATCAAAAGATTGTGACGACACTGTCGGCACAATTAGGTTGGTCGCATTTTATAGAAATTATACGGTTTAATAATTCTCTACAACGAGATTTCTATGCAGAAATGTGCAGAATTGAACAATGGAGTGTTCGTAGGCTTAGAGAAAAAATTGATAGTATGCTGTATGAACGCACAGCCTTATCGAAAAAACCAGCTAAGCTTGCTGCACTGGAAATAAAGAAGTTAAGAGTTGAGGATAAACTCACCCCAGACTTAGTTTTCCGCGATCCTTACTTCTTGGACTTTTTGGGACTTAAAGGAGCTTATCAAGAAAAGGATGTTGAGTCCGCTATTCTACGTGAAATGGAAAATTTTATATTGGAGTTAGGGGTTGGGTTCACTTTTGTTGCAAGGCAGAAAAGGCTTCAAGTAGGAAGTAAGGATTATTACGTTGACCTTTTATTTTACCACCGTAAACTGAAACGGTTGATAGCAATCGAACTTAAGTTAGGAAGATTTAAACCGGAATACAAAGGCCAGATGGAACTTTATCTTCGTTGGCTAGAAAAGTATGAGAAGCAACCAACTGAAAATGCACCAATTGGCCTTATATTATGCGCTGGTAAGGATCATGAGGAAATCGAGCTCTTGCAACTGGATAAAAGTGGAATCCGCGTTGCAGAATATATGACTGAACTTCCACCTCGCAAAATGCTTGAGAAAAAACTGCATGAAGCTATTCAACTAGCGCGAGAAAGGCTTTCACTAGATTCTAAAAAGAAGTATTAGAAAATTAATACCTTAATATTTCTGGATGTTGAAGATCAATGTTCAGGATGGATGCGATAGTTTTTAGCCATAGTTAAAGTGTTTATCGACGATGGTAGCGAGGTCGGTAGGGGTGACTTCGGAATATAGGGTGTAGTTGCCGTTCTCATCGAAGACCATGAGGTTGGGCCCTTTGGCGCAGAGGTCCATGCAGCCCGATTTAGCGATGCGAATTTTTCCCTTCAAGCCTCTTTTGCGCACTTCTTCTCTCAACGGTTCTATAAAGTCGGAACTTTTATTTGCTCCTCGATCCGCATTGGCGCAGGCGGCTTCCCCTTCCCGGGTGTGCGCGCAAACAAATATTATCTTTTTAAACGGTACGCGGGATTCTTTCATAGTTGGTAAAGCATAGCATAAACCATGACGCCGGTTATGGAAACATAGAGCCAAATGGGGAATGCCCAGTGGGTGATATTTTTATGTTTAACAAAATTCCCTTGGAAGGCGTAGCGGAGAGCGAGGATCGCCAAAGGTAAAACCCCGATGGCTAAAAACGTGTGGGAGAATAAAACAATAAAATAAAAAGTTCGAATGGCTCCCGTATGTAAAAAGGGAACCGATCCCAAATAGTAGTGATAGGTGAGATAGGAAATTAAGAATAGAGTAGAGAGGGTAAAAGCGCTTACCATACAATATTTGTGCCAGACTGTTTTTTGGGCCCGAATAAACTGAAAGCCTACCCCCAACAAAAAGGCGCAGGATAAATTAAGAAGCGCGTTAAGAGCGGGGAGTTTAAGCACCCACGGACGCTCCTGATTTACTGTGGCAATTTTTATCGCTAGGGGAATCTGTTTTTGGGTGAAGGGATCGTTACCGTCGAAATATCCCAGAATAGTTCCCTCCGGATTTACTAAAACAAAATAAGTGGAGTGGATAAATTGTTCCGTGATAGCGCTGCCTTCACTGTTTTCTTCCACCCCAATCTTAAACCCGGAGCGGATAAGGGAATAAACCTCCTTTTTATTTCCCGTTACAAAATACCAGTTCTCTTTCTTGATCCCAAAACTTTGGGCGTATTCCGTAAAAATTTTTGGAGAATCGTAGTCCGGGTCCACAGAAAAAGTAACAATGGAAACATTGTTGGGCAGACTCTTTTCAAGAACTTTCATGTTTTGAGTTAAAACAGGGCAAGGCCCCTGGCAACGGGTAAAAATAAAGTTGGCCACCCAGAAATTTCCTTTAAGATTGGATTGAGAAAACCCCTTCCCGCTTTTTTCTAAGAGAGTAAAAGCGGGTATTTTTCCATAAGGGGTGGATTCTAAAGGAGGGTGAGCTCTCAAGTGAGAAGACCCCCCCAGACATAAAACAAAAAGCGCCCAATATTTTATTTTAAAGGACGTTTGCATGTAATAATGGCGATAGGGAATAAGAAGAGAATAAATAAAAGAGTAATTCCCAAACTATAGAGAGGGGTTGGAGAAAACAGGCGCGTGGAGGAGGCGTACAAACTTTGCCTTAGAGCGCTGACGCCGTAAGTGAGGGGGTTGATCCGCATTAAAATTTTAAGCCAAAAGGGAGCGCTTTCCATGGGAAATAGAGTGCCCGAAAGAAACCATAGGGGCATGAGAAATAAATTCATAACGGCATGAAACCCCTGAGTAGAATCCATGCGCCAGGCGATAATAAAGCCCAGAGAGGTTAAGGAGAAAGAAACCAGAAATAAAATAGTGACTGTAAAGAGCAGGGATGTCCAAGAGATTGGAATTTTTAAAAGGGGAATAAGAATAAGTAAAACGGCTCCATGCAGAAAGGCCAGAGTGGCCCCGCCAAAAATTTTTCCCAAGGCGATATAAGAGCGAGGAACAGGCGCCACCAGAACCGATTGCAGAAAACCTTCTTTTCTATCTTCGATAATCGAAATGGTGGAAAAGATGCTGGTAAAAAGAATGACCATAATGACCATGCCGGGGAAGAAGTAATGGAGGTAAGACTCGCTGACTTCGCTTCCACCCAGCTGGGGAAAGGATTTGCCAATGCCCGACCCTATGATAAACCAAAAGAGGAGGGGAGGCGCCAAGGCTCCTATGACGCGGCTGGGTTGTCTTAAAAAGCGCACGATTTCCCTTTTCCAGAGGGTATAAATGGGAAGGAATGAGTTCATACGAATTTGTGTCCTGTTTTATGGATAAAAAAGTCCTCGAGAGTGGGCTTGCCCACGGTAATAGAAATAATATCTTCTCCGAATTTGTCCATGATTTGGGGAATGAATTCGTGCCCCTTATTGGTTTCTACGCGGAGGGTGTTCGCTAGAAGGGTATAAGAAAAAGGAAAAATTTTTAGTTTGGCGGCTAAAGCCTGGGGGTCCGATGTTTCGATAACGATCACTTCTTGGCCAATTTCTTCTTTTATTTTAGAAGGAGCGCCCGAGGCGACGATGGAACCTTCGTTAAAGAGAACCAGGCGGTCGCACCGTTCCGCTTCTTCAATTAAATGAGTGGTTAAAAGCACGGTTATCCCTTCTTTTTTAAGTTGTTTTAAATGTTCCCACATCTCTTTACGCGCTTTTATGTCGAGGCCGGCGCTCGGTTCATCCATGAGTAAAAGAGCGGGGGAGTGGAGCGTCCCTTTTAATATCTCTATTCTGCGCTGCATGCCGCCGGATAAAGTTTCTACGGTGTCTCTGGCCCGTTCCGAAAGAGCGTACCGTTTTAATTCTCGGGAAATTTTTTCTTTCAGCGCGTTCCCATGCAAGCCATAGAGATGTCCCTGGTGGATTAAATTTTCTTGGACGGAGAGCTTTTTGTCTAGACTGGGGTTTTGGAATATAACGCCTATGGATTGACGAACTTTGTCCGGTTCTAGGAGAACGTCCTTGCCAAAAATTTTAACGGAACCGTGAGAGGGAGCGATGAGCGTGGAAAGAATTTTAAAAAGCGTGGTCTTACCGCTCCCGTTGGGGCCTAAAATGCCTACAATTTCGCATGCGTTGAGGGAGAAATTAATCCCTTTGAGCGCCTGCCTGGAAGGAGAGCCATTTCGTTTTGGGTAATGATAGGTAAGATCCTTAATTTCTAACATAGATATCTTGAATCCGGATAATAGAGAAGATTTGAATTCCATCCCGCATTACGTTGCGCTGAAATGAAAACCCGCGGATCTGCAAAAACTAAAAGAGCCAAATCTCTTTAATAATCAAGCGTAAAAAAATTAAGCTGCAATTTTCTTTCTTTGCGCAATTTTTAGAATAACTCGTAATATTTCATTTACTGATTCTGAATCTTGAAATGCTTTCTGCACGTCGGAAGACAACATTACAAGGTTTGTGCCTTGAGAGTAGCGTTTAGCATATTTTCCTCTAATACCTTTAGAAAAATCATATTCGCTTAACATCTCTTTCTTATGTTTTTTCATAATTTTCTTTCTCCCTTCTAGTTGCTATACGAGCGCTGATAATCCTAATTTTATTATGTCTATCCGTATGAACAACTACGATTAATTTTCTCTGAACAGATTCTCCAATGATAACAAATCGATCCTCACTAGCAGAGTGCAAAGGATCTGGTATTGCGATAGATAAAGGATCTCCAAAAACAGTTGAAGCTTCTTCAAATGAGATTCTGTGTTTTCGTAAATTTTTTCTAGCTTTCTGGTAATCCCATTCAAATTGTAAGGACACAAGCGCTCCCTCTTAGTCTATATTCTTTCCTAAACATATCACAAATAGCCCATTCCTTCAAGAGATATCGAAACCTTTCAGATTCAGGCGTAAATATTTGCTATTCAATATCCTTTAAGATCTTCGTACCGTGAGCAACGGCAACTATTTCAATTAAGTCTTTTTTCTACTTCTTTGTGTGATATCCCTTTACCTGCATCTAGTTCCTTAAGCCCAGTATCCACCTGCAAGCGAAAATACAGTTCTGCCAATATATCATCGATTGAAACTTTCTCTGGCAGATTTTTAATCATTTGAATGACTTCCTGTTTTATTTTAGACAATGATTTTCACCTCTATTATGATGCCTTGTCCTAACCCAAATAATTCAGTTGGAAAGCGAAATTGTTTGGGCTAACAAAAATTATATCACATTAATCATACCGCATTTTTTGTTGAGTGGGATCAAGTAGGATGCTGGAAGCGATCACGGAGCTGAATCACCTTGGCAAGAGGAGGATGCCCCATTCTTCCCTTGATTCTTTATTTTAATTGGGTCATTTTGAAAAGTTGGGAGGCTTGGCCGCCGAGGAAGCCTTGGAAGCGCTCTAGTTTTCCGGTTTCCGGATTGGGAAGAAGGGGTCTTTCCGCAATTTCAAAGTAGGCGTAGGTCCATGGAATAGTTACTATTTTAGTTCCCTCTTTCACAGAACTATCCAACACCACCGCTTGAGTAGATGTTTGGCGCAATTTTGTTCCCCTTTCCCCTTCAATTTCCGGTTTCATGGGGATGCCCACCTTTTTCATTTCGTTCGTTACTTTCTCAATATCCTCCAGAGCTGGAACCCCATGGGAATCTACGGAAGCGGTAAAATGGTTCACCTCATACCCATTCACTAAGACCCAAGCGGCAAACTGGCTTTCTTCATTTATTTTTAACAGATCTTCTTTTTGTGGAATTTCCCAAGGCAGTTCATTGAAAATTTTTGCGACAGATTTTAAAAGTTCGTTCCGTTCTTTTTCAGAAATCTTGATTAAGTTCCATAGTTGACTAAGTAATTCTTCCGAGGGAAGCGGCCGATGACTTTTAATGGATTTTTCTAGAATCTGCTGGCTCCCTAAAGAGAGTTC
>JAHFCA010000010.1 GCA_023249715.1 Elusimicrobiota bacterium | reverse complement strand
AAAAACTCTTCATGGATTTATACTCAAACATTCAGCGAATACCGCTGCGTAACAGCTCCCTTAGGGAAAACCTATATTCCCTGCGCCTCCTATTCCGAAATGTTGGAATGGTCAAAAGGTTTTTGGCGCAATTTCTTGGCGAAATACCCGGAATCCGACTGGATGCATAAAAAGATGTTGCGCTTAAGCAAAAAAGTTCAGGATTTCAAAAAAATAAAAAGATTACCATCTAAAGCAGTGGCCCAAAAACTAGAAGAAGCGCAAACCAAAGTCTGGGCGGGCCAATGCAATTGCGCTTATTGGCATGGAATTTTTGGAGGACTCTATTTGCCCGTGTTGCGCGGAGCTATTTACCAGAATTTAATTGCGGCGGAGACACTGCTTTATGAAATCTCCGATGAACTCGATAAAAATAAGCTTCCGGCCCGCATCGATAAAAAGGACTTTAATGCCGACGGAAAAGAAGAACTGATTATCGAAACTCCAAAGCAAAATCTCTATTTTTCTCTAGAAGAAGGAGGCATGCTTAAAGAATGGGATTTTAAGGGACTCTTTCTCCATATAAGCAATGTCCTCTCTCGGCGCCCCGAGAGTTATCATGAGCAACTTAAAAACAGTTTAGAAGACAAAGACGATTTGGAAGAGACAGTCCAATCGATCCACAACTTAACTCAATCCAAAGAAGCAGGCCTCCAAAACAGCATTTTTTACGACTGGTATAACCGAGGAAATTTTATAGACCATTTTCTACACCCCGACACGGACCTGGATTCTTTCCAAAAATGCCATTATGGCGAACAGGGAAATTTTGTGGGAAGCCCCTACCATTGTAAAATGAACCGCACGAGCGTCCTTTTGTCCAAAACAGGAATGGTTTGGGTAGACGCTTCTAAAAAAGAAATTCGACTTTCCAAAGAAATAGAGTTCCTAACGTTCCCTAAAAAAGGCAAAAAAGAACTCAAAGACTCCGAGAGCGCCTCGTTAATAGTGACGTATTCCATTAGGGCCTTAGAAAATATCGCGTCTCTCTGGTTTGCTCCCGAACACTGTTTTTCTTTTTCGGTCCCGGACCCTACAACGGATATCTCCCAGAAAGGAGTCACTTCCTGGGAACGAATAGATGCTCATTTGGGCTGGAAATTAACTCTTTCTTTTTCTTGCCCAACCGATCTCTGGATATTTCCTTTGGAAACTGTTTCTAATTCCGAAGGAGGTTTTGAAAAAACGTTTCAAGGCACTATTGTGGTTCCCAACTGGAAATTTTCATTAATGGAAAAAGAAACCCTGCAACGGGAAATGACTTATCTTGTGGAGAAGATATGATAGAATGTGATTTAACGATAGAGAATCAACTGGGATTGCACGCGCGCCCCGCCGCTTTATTTGTTCAAACAACCAATCGCTTTAAATCTAAAATTAAAGTGATTAAAGACGATCTAACAGTAGATGGAAAATCCATCATGGGATTACTCACTTTGGCCGCGGCGCAGGGAACTAGTTTAAGAGTCATTGTAGAAGGTGAAGACGAATCTCACCTTATAGAAAGTTTAAAGAAATTATTCTCATCAAAATTTGGTGAAAGTTAGTGGAAAACACGGAATCTAAATTTTTTCATGGCATTGCCGCCTCTCCCGGAATTGGGGTCGGAAAAGTGTTTCTTTTAGAAAAAGAAGAACTGATTATTGTAAAAAAATCTCTCCATAAAAAAGATTTGGTAAAGGAAGTCGCCCGTTTTAGAAAAGCCTTAGCCGCCACCCGAAAAGAACTCCAACAAGACAAACTAGAAATGCTTAAAGTTCTCGGAAAAACCCATGCCCGCTTAGCGGATGTCTATCTCCTAATTTTGGAAGACCCCATCCTCACTAAAGATATTGAAAAACAGATGTCCAAAGAGCAAGTGAATGCGGAATTCCTTATTCAGATAGCGATAGAAAAACTGCATCGCACTTTTGACAATCTCACCGACGATTATTTTCGGGAACGCATCAACGACATTGTAGAAGTTTCTCACAAAATTTTGCGCCATCTTTTGGGCAAAGAAAAAACCCAACAAGAGGAAATAACAGAAGAATCCATTGTTGTGGCTCATAACCTTTTACCTTCCGACACGATCAATTTAAAAACAAATTTAGTCAAGGGGTTTGCGATCGATGTGGGAGGGAAAACCAGCCATACCGCGTTACTGGCCCAAAGCCTGGAAATCCCCGCGGTGGTCGGTCTCAAAGACATTACGAGCCGCGTAAAAACGGGAGATTTTCTCATTATAGACGGAAACCAAGGAACGGTCATCTTAGACCCCGATCCGCAAGCCCTTAAAAACTATAAGAGAGAAAAAGAAATTCAAATCCGGGAAACCCAAGATCTCATTAAATTACGCGATCTTCCCGCCCAAACCGTGGACGGAAAACGCATTGAACTTTCCGCCAATATTGAAACTGCGGAAGACGTTAAAAACGTGCTCTATTATGGGGCTGAAGGCATTGGGCTTTTTCGCACCGAATACCTTTTTATGAACCGGGAAAGTCTTCCTTCTGAAGAAGAACAAGCGGAACATTATTCTCGAGTCGCAAAAAAAATGATGCCCTACCCCACATTGTTCAGAACGTTAGATATCGGAGGCGATAAATTAAAACCTTTTATTCATAGTTACGCGGAAGAAAGCAACCCCTTTTTGGGATTACGGGCTTTAAGATTCTGCTTAAAATATCCCGATATATTCAGAACACAACTCCGCGCGTTACTCAAAGCCTCTACCGAAGGGAATATCCGAATTATGTTCCCGATGGTCTCTGGCTTAAGCGAATTTTTACAAGGTAAAGAAATCTTAGAGAATGTTAAAAATGAACTAATCCGAGAAAGAGTTCCGCTCTCTCCCCGCATAGAAATTGGAGCCATGATCGAAGTCCCGTCTGCCGCGATTACGGCAGACCTCCTTGCCAAAGAAGCGGATTTTCTTTCGATTGGCACGAATGATCTTATCCAATACACTCTGGCTGTAGATCGCATTAATGAAAACGTGGCATCGATGTACGATCCTCTCCATCTCTCTATCCTGCGTCTCATTAAAATGATTTGCGACGCGGCCCATTCTCATGGGAAATGGGTCGGCATGTGCGGAGAAATGGCTTCGGACACTCATTTTACGAAACTACTCTTAGGTCTTGATTTAGATGAATTTTCTGTAGTGCCGGCTTTTATTCCAAAACTAAAGTCCATTATTCGTTCCACTTCTCTCCCGGAATCGAGAAGAATTGCCGAAGAAATCCTTTCGCTTAAAGATTCTAATAAAGCTTTAGAACGTTTAAAAGCGAGTTAACCTTTTGTTAGTCTTTGTCCGTTTCTATGAACCTCTCCAAGATTAGAAATTTTTCTATTATCGCCCACATTGACCACGGCAAGTCCACCGTGGCGGATCGCCTCTTAGAAAAAACCGGAACCATCTCCTCTCGGCAAATGCAAGCCCAGGTTTTGGATCGCATGGACTTAGAAAGGGAACGCGGAATTACCATCAAAGCAAAAGCGGTGCGAATGCTTTATAAACAGGGGGAGGACTGTCATATCTTAAATTTAATTGATACCCCCGGCCACGTCGATTTTTCGTATGAAGTCAGCCGCGCGTTAACCGCCTGCGAAGGAGCGCTCTTGGTGGTGGACGCCTCACAAGGAGTAGAAGCCCAAACTCTAGCCAATACGCATTTAGCCACGGAAGCGGGTCTCACGCTTATTCCCGTGATTAATAAAATTGATCTCAACCAGGCGGATGTTCCTCAAGCCTCTCGCCAGATTAAAGAAATTTTAAATATTCACACGGACCCCATCCTGGTTAGCGCTAAGGAGGGACGGGGCATCGATGCTCTTTTAGAAGCCATTATAACACGCATTCCACCCCCTCAGGGAAGTTTAGAGCCGCCTTTGAGCGCGTTAGTTTTTGATTCGGTGTTTGATCCCTACAAAGGAGTCATTATTTTTGTTCGAGTTTTTTCCGGAGAAATAAAAGTAAAGAAAAAATTAGTCTTTTTATCGAACGGAGTAACGCTAGCGCCTGAAGAAGTGGGATATATGACTCCCAATCTTTCCAAGAACGATTCCATTCAAACGGGGGAAGTCGGCTACGTTGTCACTGGGTTAAAAGATATTCATTTAATTTCTATTGGAGATACTATAACGGAAGAACTCCATCCGGTCTCCAAAGCGCTGCGCGGGTACCGGCCCACAAAACCATTCGTATTCGCGGGCTTTTATCCGCCCAACCCTTCCGATTACGAAACATTAAAAAACGCGTTAGAAAAATTACACCTATCGGATTCTTCTTTTCAATTCCAGCCGGAATCTTCTACCGCTTTAGGGTTTGGTTATCGCTGCGGATTTTTAGGTCTTCTCCATATGGAAATTGTCAAAGAGCGTTTAAGACGCGAGTTTAACAGCGAAGTTCTAATCACCGCCCCAAACGTTATTTACCGTCTTAAACTAAAGAACAAAAAGCACCTATCGGAATCCACAATCGAAATCGATTCTCCCTCCAAATGGCCGGCCTTAGACGAAATAGAATCGATTGAAGAACCCATGGTGCACCTGATGATTCTGCTGCCTAAAGATACGGTGGGACCGGTGATGCAAATGGCGAAAGATAGGAGAGGTATTTTTATCGACATGAAATACATTACGGCCGAACGAGTGCTGCTGCGATACGAACTTCCCCTAGCGGAAATGATCATCGATTTTCACGATGTCCTTAAATCGATCACAAAAGGTTATGCTTCTTTCGACTATGAACCGGTCGGTTACCGTAAAGACGAATTAGTAAAACTAGAAATTCTTATCCATCACGACGTCGTCGATGCCTTTAGCACCATTGTTCATAAAGATAAAGCGTATTACCATGGCAAAGCAATGGTCGAAAAATTAAGAGAACTCATCCCAAGACACATGTTTGAAGTGGCCATTCAAGCGCAAATTCAAAACCGCATTATCGCCAGGGAATCTATTAAAGCCTATCGCAAAGATGTCATCGCCAAATGCTATGGGGGCGACATCTCTCGTAAGCGGAAACTTTTAGAACGGCAAAAAGAGGGGAAGAAGCGGATGAAACAGATTGGGAACGTAGAAATTCCGAACGAAGCTTTTATGTCCTTTTTAGAAATTTCCAAAAAGGAGTCCTAATTCAATGGAAGATCCATCTAAAAAAGACATCGGTCTCACCACACTATTCATTATTTTCTCACTCATTGGAATTGGCTTAGTGAGCTGGAAATTTTTAGGCAGCATGGAACAACCCATGGAATCAAAAGTGCTGTTTGTTTTTATTACCTTCTTAGTGGGCTCTTTTCTTTTCCGTTGGATTCAAAGAAAAAGTAAGGGAGATCGCCTAAAGGATTGGACCCAGGAAGCGATAGAATGGTCGGATACGGGAATCTCCGCGGTAGTCCTGGCCTTCCTTATTATGTCCTTTGTGGTTCAGGCCTTCAAAATTCCCTCAGGTTCTATGCAGCCTACCCTCCTCATTGGGGATCACCTTTTTGTCAATAAATTCATTTATGGGTCCCAAATTCCGTTTACACAAAAAAAACTATGGGATTTTAAAGCAGTAAAACGACAGGATGTAGTGGTTTTTCTATGCCCACCCGAAGCTCTCGGCGAAGACGATAGGAAAAAAAATATCAAAAAGGATTTTATTAAAAGAGCGATTGGCTTCCCGGGAGACACCATCGAAATAAAAAATAAAGTTCTTTACATCAACGGAAAGCCTAGTGACGATCCTCATGCCCATTTTATGCATCCCATAATCTATCCCAAACCGTATCTCTGGCAGTCCAAGGCCGATTACCAACGCGGGTGGGAAAGAGGAGATTTTGCTTATCTTCCTCCGGAAGCGGTGCGAGATAATTTTGGTCCGGTGCAGGTTCCTCCTGACCACATCTTTGTCATGGGAGATAATCGCGATGGTTCCTTTGATTCCCGTTTTTGGGGGCCTCTCGACAAAAAATATTTAAAAGGAAAAGCCTGGGCCATTTATTGGCCCCTCACCCGCATGCGCGCCATTCTTTGAAACGGTCTCTTCGCATTATAGAGTGGGGGCTCCTTCTCTGGGCTTTCTTTATTCTCTATCTTTATGGAAAGCAATTCCCGCTCAATTCCTATCTTCTCTTTTCCATATTTCCAACCTCGCTCCAATTGCCAACTCTATCTCTATTTCTTTTTTATATTAAGGGCCTCTTTCTTTTCTTAGGGATCCTGATGGGGTCCTATGGTTATGGAACTCTGGCGACCCAACCCCTAAAAATAAAATGGTTTTCTTCTCTAGAAAAAACAGTCTTCTCACTTGCCGTGGGCCATGGAATCACGGCTCTATTGGTTTTTGCGCTGGCGGCCCTCCATTGGCTCTATCCGCCCATACTCATTAGTTTATGGATCATCGGAGTTCTTTTATTTTGCACGATTCTAATGGCGCTTTCCGATTCCAATTCTTTGATCCAATCCTCTCAAGAAATTTTTAAATATCTTTTAGGAAACGAGCATCCTCTTTGGATGCGATTTTTCATTTGGATATTCCTAATTTTAAGTTTTGCGATGGCCTTGGTCCCAGAACTCTTTTATGACGCCTTAGTGTACCATCTGGGAGCTCCCAATCTGTATCTGCAAGAAAAAGGGATTGTGCGCATTCCAGGAGTTTTAAGCAAGGTTCCCATGATTTGGCAAATGCTCTATCTTTTTGGTTTAGCTCTGCAGGATGAAATGATCCCTAAACTGATCCACTGGTGCAATGCGTTACTGATTCTCCTCGCTCTGGGAACTTTTGCAAAAAGGTTTCAATTTCCTAAGTCGGGACTCTTTGCCGGACTTTTATTTTTATCGATCCCCATGGTACAAATGAATCTATGGACCTCTGGGATCGATATCGGAGGAGCGCTTTTTAGCGGACTGGGTCTGTACGCGCTTTTATGCCGGATAAATCGAACTCCAGAGGAACCGTCGCTAGGGTGGACCTGCCTAACCGCCCTCTTTGCCGCTTTATCATTTTCCTCAAAATATCAGGGAGGATTCACCGCCCTTATTCTATTTTTCATCTTGGCCTGCGCTTTATTGAGAAGCGGCCCTAAAAATATAAAAACGCTGTTACAGGAATGTTCTATTTTTATTCTTCTCTTTTCAATTTTTATTCTGCCGTGGCTCTTTAAAAACTTATGGGATACCGGCAATCCTCTTTTTCCTTTTTTGAGCTCTTTTTTTAAAACTATCGGGTTACAAAAAGGAGAGTTAGACCCGCAGCAATGGATCGGTTTTATAAATGAAAATAGACGCTTTATCACGTCTTCTTGGAAGGAACTCTGGACTCTTCCCTGGAAACTGACTTTTAAAGACTCCAACCAAAGCAGTCTTTCTTTTGTGGGCCCTCTCTTTTTAGCTTTACTGCCCTTTAATTTTCTTTTGATTCGAGAATGGAAAAAAACAAACCTTCAATACCTTTTTTTATTTGTTCTCTTATTTTTTATTTTTTCCTTTCAATCCACCCACCTCACCCGTTACCATCTGCAAGGGTACCCTGTCCTCTGTTTGGTTTATGGAATTTCCCTAAGCCGTTTTTGGGAAAAGAATCGCCCTCTCTTTAAAACTTTTTTAATTTTTCCGATTTGTTTTCTTTTATTAGAAAATTTACAAGTGGCGGCTTTCATCATTCAAAATTCTTATAAACCCTGGGACGTCCTTTTAGGTAAAGAATCTCGAGAAACCTATCGTTCCTATTCTCATCCGGGACTCAATCCCTATCCGGCGAATCAAATGTTTCGATGGATGGAGAAAAACATCGACTCAACCAGTCGCACTCTGTTTTTAGGAGATTCTAAACCCTTTGATTTAAAGCTCCCGTACCTCTATACGGATGTCCATGGGCAAAACCCCATAATTGCCTGGACTCGAGAATCCCGATCGAGCGAAGAACTTAAAAGAAAATTGCAAGAGGCCGGAATCACCCATTTCCTTGTAAACCTCGAAGAAGCTCGTCGCACTTACAGTTATAAAATGCTAAAATGGGACAGCCTTAACCTAATAAAATTGGATGATTTTTGGAAACAATACGTTGAAGAAACGCATCGAGAAACCATTCCGGAAAAATATTTCCCGCAAGGCGGAGTTTTGTTGCTCTATGCCATTAAAAAGGAACAGAGAGATTTAAAAGAAATTCCTCCTATGAATCCACTCGTTCTATTGGAAAAAATAAAATGAAATCTTCTCTTAGCGTGGTTCTACCTGCCTATAACGAAGCCGACTCTTTAAAAAACGAAGTAGAAAAAATTCAATCTGTTTTAAAAAAAGCTTCCATTCCGTTTGAATTTATTGTTATTGATGATGGTTCCACGGACGCTACCCATAAAATTGCCCAGTCTTTGGGAGTAAAAGTCATTCGCCATGCTAAAAATAGAGGGGTAGGGGCCGCTAGAAAAAGTGGAATCTTGGCAAGCCAATACGAACTCATCCTTACTTCCGATGCCGATGGCACCTACCCGGCGCAGCCCATTCCAGGAATGCTCAAAGCTCTGGAGGAAGCAGGCTCTGATATGGTCGTAGGAGCTCGCGTAAAAGAGAGCGGAACCGCGCAATGGATGAGGCTGCCCGCAAAATTTTTGATCCGAAAACTCGCAAGTTATTTAGTGCGAGAACGAATTCCAGACTTAAATTCAGGGCTGCGCATCTTTAAAAAATCTGTCGCGTTAAAATATTTTTATCTTTTACCCGATTCCCACTCCTGGGAATCCACGATTACCCTCGCTTTTTTGGCGAACCACCACTTGGTTCAATATATCCCTATCGATTACTTTAAACGAACGGGGGGAAAATCCTCTTTTGCTCCTATCGGAGACACGTACAATTATCTTTCTTTAGTAATTCGCACCATCATGTATTTTAATCCTCTGAGAATCTTTTTACCCCTCACGGCCGCACTCTTTTTCCTTGGGATCCTTAAGACCGTTTACGATTGGATTGTCTACCAAAATATTGGGGGACTCGATGTCACAATTATGCTCACAGGGATTGTTATTCTGGTCGCAGGCCTCCTGGCCGACCTCATAGTCATCCTCCACAAAAAATCAAACCCGCTCTCCTAACCCCCGGGCAACCCAAAAACCTTGACAAAATAATGAGAAGCTGATATATTATATTAGCACTCTAAACTAATGAGTGCTAATATTAAAAAACTTATTTTTTATGCGCGCTTTAAACCAGGAAGATTTAGAAGAGAGAAAACGGAAAGTTTTACAGTTTGTTATTCACGAATACATTCGAACGAGCAACCCGGTGGGGTCCAATGCTATTTCAACGGTGAGTTCTTTGGGACTTTCCCCTGCAACGATCCGCAACGTTTTGTCGGAATTGGAAAGAGAGGAGTGCATCACCCACCCGCACACTTCCGCAGGCAGAATTCCTACCGATAAGGGGTATCGGCGCTATGTAGACTCCTTAGTCGATTTACAAAGGTTAGCCATTCAAGAACAAACTCGCATTCAATCGGAATATGAAACGAGAATCCGCGAGATTGAAGATTTGCTTTTACAAACTTCCAAGATCCTCTCTTCCCTTTCTCATTATTCCGGGTTTGTGGTCGCTCCTAAGTGGGAAAGACATATCTTTTCACATATGGATCTCATTCCCGTTTCGAGTCATAGGTTTTTATGCGCCATGATAAGCGAATCGGGGCTCGCCAAACATTTTATTATTACCACCCGCACGGAGCTGCCGCGAGAATCTTTGCGTAAAATTGTCCGCATGATCAACGAAAGTTTTCATGGTTTCACTCTGCAGGAAGTAAAACTCCAGATTACGTCCCGCTTAGAAAACTTGCAGGAGGAATGGAAGGATATTTTATCCATGGCCAAAGAGATTGGCCAGGAAATTAGACGCTTTTCTGATGCTGAAAACGAACTCTATCTGGAGGGGGCCGGTAATATTTTATCTTTACCCGACTTTACAAATCCTCATGATTTTCAAAATCTATTTAAAATGGTAGAAGAAAAACATATTTTAAGCGAACTGGTGGGAAGCGATTGGGACGAGGTAAAAACAAAGCCGCTCGCAAAAGGAACCCCCTCTAAAAATAAATCCCGCTCTCGCGTTAAAGTAAGAATTGGCTCTGAAAATAAAAATAGAGCGTTACAAAATTTAAGCGTTATCTCCTCCACCTATCAGTTGTCCGATAAAACAGTGGGAGTTTTGGGAATTATTGGCCCAAAAAGAATGGAATATTCCAAAATGATCTCTCTCGTGGATTATGTTTCGCGGATGATGAACCATTTTCTGAGTGAATTCGATAAGGATATTTAAATGCAGGAAAATCCAGAAGAAGCGGCGGAATCCACTCAAGAATCCGGAGAAGCGCTCCAACAAGAGCTTTTAGAAGCTCAAAAAACAGCCCATAACTATTGGGACCAATTGCTGCGTCTTCAGGCGGATTTCTCCAACTTTCGCAAGCGTTCCGAAAAAGAAAAGATGGAGGCCATGCGCTTGGGCAAAGTGATTATGATAGAAAAAATGATTTCTCTGTTAGATATTATGGAAGAAGCCCTAAAGCATGCCCATGCTAAAAGCGACGTAGAGACTTTAAAACAGGGATTTGAAATGGTCATAAAGGAGTTTTCTTCCTTGCTTAAATCGGAAGGAGCTCAAAGTTTAAAAACAGTAGGGGAAATTTTTGATCCTCATCTCCATGAAGCCGTTGAGCAGGTGGAGACGGATGCAGAAGATAACAATAACAGGGTTATTGCCGAAATTCAAAAAGGGTATACCTTAAACGATCAGCTGCTACGGCCAGCAAGAGTAACAGTGGCTAAAGTTAAAGTAAAAGAAAATAAAGAAGAGCCTAAAGAAAATGAATATTGAGGGAGGAAGCATATGTCTAAAATTATAGGAATTGATTTAGGAACGTCCAATTCGGCTGCCGCCATTATGGAGGGAGGCAAAGGAACCATTATCCCTTCGGCCGAAGGCACCACATTAGGCGGAAAAGCGTTTCCATCCTATGTGGCGATCACCAAGGATGGCCAGCTTTTAGTAGGGGAACCCGCCAGAAGACAAGCGGTAACCAATCCGGAAGCGACCATCTCCGCCTTTAAGAGAAAAATGGGGCAGGATTATAAATACAATTTACATGGCAAAGACTATACACCGCAACAACTTTCCGCTTTTATCCTGCAAAAAATAAAACGGGACGCGGAAGCGTATCTTTCCACCAAAGTGGAAAAAGCGGTGATTACGGTCCCCGCCTATTTTAACGACAACCAACGCCAGGCCACCAAAGACGCGGGCACCATTGCCGGTCTCGAAGTCGTGCGCATCATCAACGAACCCACCGCCGCCTGTTTGGCCTATGGAATCGATAAAAAAGGGAAAGAAGAAAAAATCCTTGTCTTCGACTTAGGGGGAGGAACTCTCGACGTCACTATTATGGATTTTGGACACGGGGTGTTTGAAGTGATCTCTACCAGCGGCGACACTCAACTGGGCGGAACCGATATGGATGCCACAATCATCGATTTCATCGCTTCTGAATTTAAAAAAGAGAGCGGTATCGATTTAAGAAACGATAAAATGGCGATGCAACGGTTAAAGGAAGCGGCCGAAAAAGCGAAAATTGAACTCTCTAATATTTTAGAGACGGATATCAATTTGCCCTTTATTACAGCCGACGCTTCTGGACCCAAACATTTAGCCATGAAGCTCTCTCGGGCAAAAATAGAATCTCTGGTAGATCCCATCGTAAAACGGTGCCAACATTCCATCGATCAGGCTCTTGGCGACGCTAAATTAACGCCGGAAGCGATTTCTAAAATTATTTTAGTGGGCGGCCCAACGCGCATGCCTATTATTCAAAAGTTTGTAGAAGATCACGTGGGTAAAAAAGTAGAACGCGGCGTAGATCCCATGGAGTGCGTTGCCATTGGCGCGGGAGTGCAGGGAGCCGTTTTAACTGGGGAAGTCAAAGATGTTTTACTGCTCGATGTAACCCCGCTCTCTCTAGGCATTGAAACTTTAGGGAACGTGTTTACTAAACTCATTGAGAGAAATACGACCATTCCGGTTAAAAAATCTCAAATTTTCTCAACAGCTTCGGACGATCAACCTGCGGTTACAGTGCACGTTCTGCAAGGAGAAAGGCCCCTGGCCCCAGACAACGTTTCTTTGGGGCGCTTCGATTTAGTGGGGATTCCTCCCGCTCCCCGCGGAGTCCCTCAAATAGAAGTCACGTTTGATATCGATGCTAACGGAATTTTACACGTAATGGCAAAAGACCTGGGAACAGGAAAAGAACAGTCCATTAAAATTTCCGCTCCCAACAAACTGTCAAAAGAAGACGTAGAAAAATTCATCAAAGATGCTCAGCAGTTTGCGGAAGCGGACAAAGCTAAAAAAGAAGAGATAGAAGTTAAAAACGAAATGGACAGCGTGATCTATTCCACAGAAAAAGCTTTAAAAGATCACGGAGACAAAATCTCTCAGGAAGAAAGGCTGAATGTGGAACAAGCCTTAACCGAAGCTAAAGAAGTGGCCAAGGGTTCAGATTTAGAAAAAATTAAAAAAGCAAAAGAGAGTCTTCTGGGCGCTTCCCATAAACTAGCCGAACAAATCTATCAGGAAGCGGCAACCAAAGCCAAAGAAGCGAAAGGAACGGAACAGGGAAAAAGCGAAGGCGGTGGCGGGGATAAAGTGGTCGACGCTGAAGTCGTAGACGAAAATAACAAATGAGTAAAAGAGACTATTACGAAACTTTAGGCGTAGGAAAAAATGCGTCGGAGGATGAGCTGAAGATCGCGTATCGCACCCTCGCTAAAAAATACCATCCCGACGTCAACAAAGATAAGGCTGCGGAAGAGAAATTTAAAGAGATCAACGAAGCCTATCAGGTTTTGTCCGACTCTAAAAAAAGAGGGATCTACGATCAATATGGCCACGAAGGAGTAGGAGCTGCTGCCCAAGGGGGGCCAGGTTTTGGCAGTGGCTTTGGCGGGTTTGAAGGCTTTGGAGACATTAACGATATCTTCGGCGACATTTTTGACAATGTTTTCACGGGCTCCTCTCGCGGTTCTCGGAAAACCCGAGCTCATCGGGGGGAAGATATACAAGTTCGAGTAACGGTTACTCTGCACGATACCCTCAATGAAACTCATAAAACCATTAAGGTTCCCCACACAAAAAATTGTGAGAAATGTAATGGAACCGGCGCGAGAAGTGGCAGTTCTCTAAAAGAATGTCCCCAATGTAAAGGGGCGGGAACCATTCAATTCCGCCAGGGATTTTTTTCACTCTCCCAAACTTGTAGCCGCTGCCAGGGAGCGGGCAAAATGATCGAAAGCCCCTGTGAAGCGTGCCATGGTCAAGGAAAAGTAAAACTCAATGAACCCATTACGGTTAGAATTCCTGCGGGAGTCCAAGAAGGCACCGCTCTTAGAATTACAGGATCTGGGCACGCGGGATCCAGCGGAGGCCCTTCTGGAGACCTCTACGTGGTTATCCATGTGGAACCGGACCCGCGCTTTGAACGACGGGACGACGACATCTTAGTGGAAGAAAAAATTTCTATTACCCAAGCTTCTTTGGGAGCTGAAATCGAAGTCCCGGCCTTAGAGGCACAGGTCACTTTAAGAATTCCGCCTGGCACCCAAACAGGGACCACCTTCCGAGTACGAGAAAAAGGAATCCCGCATTTAGGAGGCAGAGGCCGCGGAGACCAACTCGTAAAAATATTAGTAGAGGTCCCAACCCGCCTGAACGATAAACAAAAAGATCTCTTAAAAGAACTGGCCAAAAGTTTTGGCGAAACGGAAAGAGCCAAAAGTAAAGATGAGGAATCTTTTATAAAAAAAGTTTTTGGCAATAAATAGTCTATTTTCCAGTGCCGCAATTCTTTGTCCCTAAAAAAAACTTTCAAAAAAATCATTTTTATTTCGATCCTCAAGAATCGCGTCACTTAATTATAGTCCTTAGAAAAAATATTGGAGACTCCGTTCAAATATTTGATGGAGAAGGACAGGTTTATTACGGAAAAATAACCGCTTTAAGCGGGGGTCGTGTGGAAGGAACCATCGAATCTTCCCGTGTTTTAGAAACTCCCCTCAGAAAAATTTTTGTTTATCCCTCATTAATCAAAGGCCCCGCTTTTGAATGGATGTTAGAAAAACTAACCGAACTCGGAGTTTACCAAATTCAACCTTTCACCAGCCAAAGAACGGTTATCCGAAATAAAGAAAATATAAAAGATTCAAAATTAAAACGGTGGGAAAAGATATTGCTGTCGAGCGCCAAACAGTGTGGGCGGAGCACTCTTCCACAAATTAAAGCGCCTCAATCCTTGCAAGAATGTTTAAAACAATCTCAAGGGCAGGGACTCCTCCTCTTTTTCTGGGAAGGAGAAAATACGAGAGAATTAAGGGATATTGCGCCAAAACTTAAAGAGGACCCCACTCTCTCCATTCATCTTTTTATTGGACCCGAAGGAGGCTTCACTGTTGAAGAAGTCCACAATGCCCAAAAACAGGGAGCGCTTAGCCTTCGATTGGGGGGCACCATTCTCCGCGCCGAAACCGCCGCCATCGCCGCCACCGCCGCGCTCCTCTTAACCTAGCCCGAATAATATATAATCTGCCTATGAGTCTACTCCTTGTTACCCTGATCGCTATTTCTATTCTACTTTTAGGATATCACTTTTACGGAAATTTTTTATCGCGGGTTTTTGATTTAAAAAAAGAGACTGTTACTCCCGCCTGCAAGTATAACGACGGCGTCGATTTTGTTCCTGCGTCCCGCCCCATTCTCATTGGGCAGCACTTTGCCGCCATTGCCGCGGTTGGACCCATTGCAGGTCCCATCCTGGCAGGCATCGCCTATGGGTGGGTCCCCAGTTTATTGTGGATCTCTCTGGGAGCGGTTCTCATTGGCGGGGTTCACGACTTTTCCGCGCTCATCGCCTCTGTACGACACGATTCTAAATCTGTAGCAGAACTTATCCGGCTTTACGTTAGCCCAAAAGCGTATTATTTATTTCTTCTCTTTATTTGGTGCTCCCTGCTCTATGTCATCGTCGTCTTTACCGATTTAACGGCCGGCGCTTTTATTAGCCGCCCGGAACTGGGAGCGGAAAATTTTGGCCCAGGAGTAGCGACTTCTTCCTTTTTATATTTATTGCTCGCTTGTGTAATGGGAGTTTGCCTGTATAAAAAAAATTGGTCTGTTACAAAGTCAACGTTGATCTTCGTCCCTTTAGTTTTCGTCATCATATTTTTAGGACAAAAAATCCCCCTAGAGCTTCCACCCCTTTTAGGCTCTCAACAAAAAGGGTGGGATCTTTTAATTTTGGCTTACTGCTTTGTGGCTTCTATTATTCCTCTCTGGATACTGTTACAACCACGGGGATTCCTGGGGGCATTTATTCTCTATGCCACGTTTATTGCCGGAGTGGCGGGAACATTGTTTGGGGGATATCCCATCCAATATCCCGCGTTTATTTCCGCGACGGAAGGGGCGGTAAAAATTCCTCTGTTTCCGCTTTTATTCACCACCATCGCCTGCGGAGCTTGTTCCGGATTCCATGGTCTAGTTTCCAGCGGAACCACCTCCAAACAATTGCGTTCCGAACCCGATGCCAAAGCGGTGGGTTACGGCGGAATGCTTTTAGAATCTTTTGTCGCCATTGTAGCGCTTTCGACCGTCATGATCCTTCCTTATAAAGATACGATGCTTTCTTCGGGACCCGATGAAATTTATGCTCGAGGGTTGGCCCATTTTATGGCTCTCTTTGGAATCTCTTTTCCAGCCGCCGTTACTTTTGGAAAACTCGCTTTTGCCACTTTTATTTATGACACATTAGACGTAGCCACCCGGTTAGGCCGTTATATTTTTCAAGAACTTATGAACATTAAAGGAAAATCGGGCGCACTTCTCGCAACATTCGCCACTCTGGCGATTCCTGGAATTTCTATATTAATCGAAGTGAAAGGGCCTACGGGCGCCAGTATTCCTCTATGGAAACTTTTTTGGCCTGTCTTCGGAGCCACCAATCAATTACTCGCCGCGTTTACTCTTTTAGGCATCACCCTCTGGATGAAAAAAGAAAAAAGAAGATGGTGGGTCCCCGCCCTTCCCGCCTGCTTTATGTTTATCATCACTTTGAGTTCCATCCTCTTGATTGTAAAACCCTGGATCTACGGAATTTTTAAGGGGGAAAAAATTCTTCACCCTGTAGGGACTACCGCTTTTTTATTGCTCGTCCTCGCCAGCATTATCCTATTCGAAACCCTTTCCAAAGTCCTCAACCCAAACAATTCAGTTGGAAGCGTGAACCGAGAATGAAAAGATGGCTTTTTTTTCGAAATAAAAAAGTTCAAGCATACTTTCTAGTTGGTTGTGAGAACTGAAAGAATTTAAGTTATAATAATTGTTTTTCGGGCTCGTAGCTCAGTGGAAGAGT
>JAHFCA010000088.1 GCA_023249715.1 Elusimicrobiota bacterium | reverse complement strand
AAAATGGAGAAGATATCCCCCTCGGAACAGAAAAGTTTTTTCGGAGTGGCCGCCTAACCCATATTCTGCTCCAAAACGGTATCTTATTTTTTCATGGAGCGTTCGCTCTGCTTGAGCGGCAATCATAAACGAGTCTATCTCCCGGTTCCATAACGTTACAGCAGCTCCCAGCGCTTCTACTCGGGGCAAATCGTGGGTTTGGGTTTTATAGCGAACGGGAGTTCCTATATTTAACACGCTATACCCTAGAGTTAATTTTTGTTGAAAAAGACGGGGAAAGGGAATCCAGAGAGCGCCGGCATCGAGGGCCCAGCCTTTGGCTAAATAGTGTTCTACTAAGAGAGAACTAACATATTTAGGGGCAACGCCAATGGAAAACCATTGGCCCATTTCTAAACAAACTCCCCCCTGGCCCACAAAG
The DNA here is from genome assembly GCA_023249715.1 of Elusimicrobiota bacterium. Taxonomy (GTDB): domain Bacteria; phylum Elusimicrobiota; class Elusimicrobia; order 2-02-FULL-39-32; family 2-02-FULL-39-32; genus JAHFCA01. The sequence continues at coordinate 6,113 of JAHFCA010000088.1, read as the reverse complement.
CTTTTTTCTGCGTTAAAAGAGTCAGTAGAGCCATTGGCATAATTAATATCGATATTCCCCGCCGTATAATACGTAAAGCCAGCGCCCACTCCCAGTGAAAAATATTTCCCGCTGCAATAGGGAGTAGAAAAGCTGGTAGAGGTATAGCTGCCGTCGGAATGAGCTCCCAGGAAAGAAAAATTTAATTCGGGAGTGCCCGAATAGATCAGCCCGGCGGGGTTGGTGGAAAGGGCTTCCGCATTTTTAGCCGTAGGGGCGTAGATTCCTCCGGCTCCTACTTGCCTTGCGTTTAAATTTTCTAATAGAAAGTAGATCGCGCTGGTGCCGCTATCCGCATAGGCGAATCTTGGAAGTAGCAAAAAAAGAAAAATTAAAAATAGTCTAATCATTATTCAACGACAGCAATTTTTTGAGTTTTGGAAAATTTTGGACCACTAATATGGACTAAATAAATTCCGCTGGAGATAATTTCTCCACTTTCGTTTTTCCCGTCCCAGGTCGTGGTAAAGGTCGTATCGGCCGCTTTAGTTTCTCCATTCACAAGAACTTTAACCAGTTTTCCTTGCATCGTATAGATTCGAATAGTAACGCTGCCTGCGTTTTTAATGCTGTATTCAATGGTGGTAGATTCGTTTTTAGTGGGATCGAATAAATTTCCAATCGCTTTAAGGGATCCCTGAGGGGCTTCTCCGCTAGAACTGGTGGCAGTATCAGTCACCGTGTTTTTTAGTATGACGCCGCTCGCTCCCACGGCAAACCCAATCGTGGAAGAGGGAAAATAGACATCGAAGAGATTACTTGTCGCAGTGCTCCGTTCTGCAAAGAAGTTTTGTCCGCTAGAAGTAGATTTAAAAATAACGCTGGAGTTGCCCACGGCCCAACCTGTTTGGGTGCTCACAAAGTGAATGCTGTTGAAGCTAGCGGCCGTAGAGATAACACTTGTCCAGGTTGTGCCGCTATCGGTGGATTTACGGATAACCCCATTGGCGCCGGTAACCCACCCTGTGGAGACGTCAATAAAAAAGACGCTAGTTAAATTTTCGGAAGTGCCACTGGTTTGAGAATTCCAGTTGGTTCCACTATCATAAGTGCGGAGGAGTGTCCCAGAATTTCCTACCGCCCACCCAGTAGAAGTGTTAACAAAAAAAACGCTTTTAAGGTCGTTCGATGTGCTTCCATTGGGAGCTCCGTTACTCCAGGTAGTTCCGCCATTGGTGGTAAGCCGAACTCGTCCCAATTGTCCCACGGCGTAAGAGGTGCTGGTATTCACCATATAGACGCTATAAAGGATATCGGTGATACCGCTATTGGCAGCAGTCCATGTCTGCCCAGAATCTGTAGATTTTATAATGGCGCCGTCGTTGCCTACGGCAATTCCAGTAGAGGTATCCATAAAACTGATATCGCGTAAAATAGAGGAGGTGCCGCTGGTTTGAGCTGTCCAAGAAGAGCCGCCGTTTACTGTTTTTAAGACTACGCCAGAAGCTCCGGCAGTCCAACCCGTGCTGGTATTGACAAAAAAAACAGAATTTAAATCGGTAGAAACCCCGCTCGTTTGCAGGGTCCAGTCTGCATAAAGGAGAGAAGGAGAAATAAAAGAAAAGAGCAAAAAGAGATAAGAGTATGCTCTCATAATAATAAAGTTTGGTATAACTTTATCAGAGAAGCTACCATCTGTCAAGAAGGTTCGAAGGGAAATATAAGAAAATAACGCGGGTCCACCGGAGTCGAGTGGAGATACGTGCCAAAATGGAGGTGAGGGGAAGTAGAAATCCCTGTCGATCCCACCTTCCCGATGGGGTCCCCTTTATGAATGAACTCCCCTGTGTGAACTAAAATTTTTGAAAGATGTAAATACGCGCTAATAAATCCTTGTCCATGATCTATCATGACCATATTCCCCTCTTCAATGAAGGGCGCCGCCAAAATCACTTTCCCATGATGGATCGCTTTAATGATTGTTCCTAGGGGTGCGCCAATATCTAACCCTCGGTGATAGCCCGCCAGCAATTTCCCATCCACCATTCTTTTTTCTCCATAATCGCTTTCAAATTTTCCCTTTAATGGCCAAATAAATTTTTTTTCCCAATAACGTTTTTCACTTTCTGTTTTTAATGCCGCCCTAATCTTTATAAGTTCTAAATCCCGTCCTTTTTGTGTAAACAGAGATTTTTTTTCTTGGGTTAATGAAAGCGTTTCCACGGGAAAAGAACAAGAGGAGATATCAACGGAAAGCGTAGCGACTGTAGAGCCATTGATGAGAAGGGAAAGAGACTGAATGCCGATTGGAGCGTCCGCGGGAATGCCTATAAAACAGTTCCATTTTTTTTTGTTTAAATTTGTGCTTCTGGGGTAGCAGGCAATCTCATTCTCTAAAAACCGAACCTTAGTTTTGTCGTGAGATTGGAGTCCTTCCAATTCGAGATACGCTATTTTTCCTTGCTGGGTTGCTGTAGAAAGATTGAGAGCATTCATAGAAGAAGCGGAGCTTTGCGTGGAATACCCTAACACAAAAAAGATAAAAAGTTTGCGAACCATAATGGTTTATTTTATCATACGGATACTGTGAGTATGAAACGGGATGTGTTCCTGCTTTTCTTAACGAAAATTGTCCGCACTTTTTCTTATGGATTTTTGGGAGTATTATTCCCCATCTACTTAACCTCTTTAGGAGCGGATGCGCCTGTTTTGGGAATAGCGATTACGCTAACGCTTCTTTGCAGCGCCGCCTTTACCTATGGGATTCGCCAACCTGGAGAAACATATGGGATAAAGCCCGTCCTTTTAACTCTGTCTTTAATGACACTCTTTTCAGCCATACTCTTTCTTTTGTTTAAAAATCCAATTGGGGTCATCGCTGCCGCGATGTTAGGGAACTTGGCGGTAGGTACTGGAGAAACAGGTCCTTTTCTTTCTTTGGAACAGGTTCTTTTATCCAGGGAAGTATCTCGAGAAAAATTGACCACTGCGATGAGCCTTTATAATTTAGTGGGATATGTGGCTGCTGCCTTGGGCGCTTCTTTTGTGGGACAATTCGGGAATAAAAGCACATTGTTTTTTATTCTCTTTTTATGTGGGTCTTTGGTGCAGTTGCTGCTTTATTCTTTTTTAGGGTCGGAACGTCTTATGAGAAAAAATGAAATTAAAGTTCTCGAGAAAAATAATGAATCTTTAATTAGAAAAATAGCGACCTTGTTCGCTTTAGATTCTTTTGCGGGAGGATTTATTCTGCAAAGTATCGTGATTTATTGGTTTCAACAAAAGTTTGATCTAAAAATTCATACTTTGGGGTGGATCTCTTTTGGAACGCAACTGCTTTCGGGGCTCTCTTTTCTAATGGCTCCTTCTTTATCTAAAAAAATAGGTCTTGTGAATGCTATGGTTTTTTCTCATTTAATTTCTAATTTTCTTTTAATTGGAGTAGGCTTTGCTCCTACCGCTCCACTGGCAATTACTTTTCTGTTCCTACGCCATCTGTTATCTCAGATCGATGTTCCTACTCGGCAAACATTTTTAATGTTAGCGGTTGAAGATAGCGAAAGGGAAAAGGCCGCTAGCGTAACTAACATGAGCCGCACACTCTCACAAGCGGTGAGTCCCGCTTTAACAGGCTGGATTTTACAGTGTATGAGCCTCTCTACTCCTTTTTTAATTGGCGGGAGCCTAAAAGCTCTCTATGATTTATCTCTCTACATAAGTATTCGACGGCATAAGATCCATCACTCTCCACTTTGAAATTCATTCAGATTTTAGTAAACTGGATTTGCGGGGTGGAGCAGCCTGGTAGCTCGTTGGGCTCATAACCCAAAGGTCGCTGGTTCAAATCCAGCCCCCGCAACCAGTTTTATAGATATAAATCAGCGCAAAAGAGTCAGTCTTGAATTTCAAACCAAGGGAGAATCTGCTCCCCATGCGGATGGCCTACATTGGGATACACTTCGTTTTCCACAATTTTATACCATGGTAGATTCGGTGGAGCTTTTTGGGGATGGTCTGCTGTCGGATAAATAAATCCATTTTTTACTTCGTACCAAGCATTGGGGTATAAACCATCGGGATGGTGCTGGGTGGTATACACCTTCCCCTCTTTAATTTCAAACGTGGCTTCTTTTAAAGCTCCCTTAGAATGATAGACTGTATTAAAAAGTTTTGACATAAAATTCCTCCACTATTAGTATGCGTAAATTCCCCCACCAATAAATTCCCGCAGGTGGGAGTTGCGGGGTATAAAATCTAAATCTGGAAATGGTTCCAAGGATTGCAAGAGCTGATAGACGCGTTTGGCTCGAATAAAGGCGTCTACCTTACGAGGATCTTTCTCAAATTTAGAAATTATTCTTGGAAATTCTTTTTCCAGAAAGAGTTTATGCACAGAAAGTTCGTAGGGTAAAGAGCCGTTAAATACGGTATCCGCGCTTTTAATATAGGGAACAATATACTTTTTTTCGCTCCGTCTCACATAGTGCCAGTGGCCCACTGTTTTTACATACTCATAATTTCTTTGATGATTATCCCGAATCATTCTCCGCAGCATTCTTAAGTCCGTCCAGCGGACAAAGTTTCCTTCGGTATCCTTCATTTGCGTAATCGCTTCAATATAGAACTTATATTTTTGTTCTTTCGGGATCGCGTGCGTGAGTTGTGGATGCAGTCCGTGTAACGAATCAATTAAAATAATCTGATTTTTTTTAAGCGATAAATTTTTTAAAGTCCCGCATCTTTTTCCAGTTTTAAAATTGAAGAAAGGGATTTTTACGCTTTTTCCCTTTAATAAATCTTCCAGTTGCTCGGAAATTAAATTTAAATCTAAAGCTTCCGGCCCTTCAAAATCGTAATCTCCATACACATCGACCGGATGTTTTTCTAAATCTTTAAAATAGTGATCCATGTTAAGTGTGATAAATTCTATTCCTTTTTCCTGGAGCGCTTCCCCAATTTTTAAGGTCGTGGTGGTCTTTCCAGAACTGGAGGGGCCTGCCACAATAAAAAGCCGTAAATCCTTAATTCTTTTTAAGAGTGAATCAGTTGTTTTACGGATTTGTGATTGATATTCCTTTTCAGATTCTAAAACAATTTTTTTCCAATGGCCGGATTTTATTTGATGATTGAGGGTTTCAATGGTATGACAGTGATGGTCCACATTCCAGGAATAGATCTTCCAAATTAATTTATAGGGAACATTATCTTCTACTGCAAGGGTCTGTTCTTTATGTTCTCGGATTCGTTTTCGGTCTGCCCGGTAAAGGATAAAGGCTTTAGCCGTCTTTGTATGGCCGTTCTCAATTAAAACTTTCTCCACTAAATCCTGGACTTCCTCAACGATGGGAATCGCGTCTTGCGGATAAATCTGATGCATTAAGGCCAAAATTTTTCTGGTCAAAAATTCGGCCCGTTCTCTATCTTTTCCTTCAACCTGAACGGCCGCTTTATAGATGGCATCGGTGATTTTTTCCGGATTAAAAAGAACGCTCTGACCATTGCGTTTAATGATCTCTTTAATTTTGAAGCTTTTATGGATCGTTGGAAATAGGCTGAGTTGTTCCATCGGTTTGTCTTAAAACCTTTAAAGTTTAAGCTGGCGTTTGGTCTAAAATACGAGTCTCTACTAGAAGCGCTTTAACCTTTTCTTTAATTTGGTCTCGAATGGTGCGATATTCTTGGGGTCCCATTCTTTGGGGATCTGGAATGGACCAATCGCATCGTTTAAGAGCGGGAATCTGAGGGCATGCATCTCCGCAGCCCATGGTTACAACTGCTTCATACTTTTCTTGAGGAATTTGGGAAAGACCTTTAGAGCGGTGGCGTGTAATATCGATGCCGAGTTCTTTCATTACCACAATGGCTCCAGGGTTGACATAGCCGCAAGGGCGGGACCCGGCACTAAACACTTCTATTTTATCTCCGGCAAAAAAATTAGCAAAGCCTTCTGCCATTTGGCTTCGGCAAGAATTGCCTAAGCAGACAAACAAAAATTTGGGTTTGAATATTAGCTTCATTAATCTAAATTTACTACCGAGGAGTTTATCCTCGGTAGTAAAAGGTTTACTGATTTAGCAACCGCAAGGCGACTTGGGTCCCATTTTAAGACACCTCCTGATTCCAACCTTATTTCA
>JAHFCA010000087.1 GCA_023249715.1 Elusimicrobiota bacterium | reverse complement strand
CTCCTTCTTCCTATATATATATTCCTGCCAATCTTCTACATTTAGTTTAAAATCAATTGCTTTGCCAATAAGCTTGTAATCTTTATCTATTTGATATAAATCTTTTGCTTTAATATCGTTCCCAATCGTTTTGTCCCACACTTTTTCTTCGGCTGTTTTAAGTTCCTTAAATAATTGTTCCCTATGAATCCCGTCGACCCTTGTTACATATTCCATATAGTTAGCCATTTGGGGGCTAATAAAAACTCTAGATTTTCCGCACCTTTCTTTTAACCTGCCATAAAACTCCCCATAGCTAATTTTGCCTAACCTATAGAGGAGACTCTCACTTAAGAGTTCACCCATCTCTTTGTGGTTTATTTTCTCGCTTAGGTTCTTCAGTACACTTTTCTGCTCTTGCTCTACTTTCTTAAAATCTATTGTTTTCTCTAGTTGATAAGCTTTTAGATATTTGGATAGATGAGTTGAGAGTGAAGATTTTAAAGAAAGAGTGGTCACCCACTCTCCTAGATTTAATTTTCCTTTTTCATATTCCTCCTTCTTATAATCTAGTTCCTTCATTTCCGGGGTGTAGTTTTTCTCTTTAAGTGAGCTCACTCTTTTCCCAGATTCCGTATACCATTTTTCTACTTCCTGACTTGCGTTTAATGTGTCTTTAAAACTATGAACTTGCTCTAAATATTTGCTTCCCTCTTCCACTCCATAAAACTCTACACCATTGTTTTCTGTTCCCAACCCCGCAATTTCTACTCCGGTGAGTAACCCCTCCTTTAATAGGTATCCTGCCACTCCCATTAGACTTTCTCTATCTGGATATTGTCTCCATTTGCGAATCCCTTCCATGACCCCTTCACTTCCTTCGACTCCAACCACCGAGACTCCCATTTCCAGAATATCCTTTAAGAGATAAGCGATGTTTTTCTGCACGCTATAAATATCGTGCGCGTCTTGGATTTGGAGAATAATAGGATGAGAAGATTCTAGTTTTCCCGAGGTTAGAGTAAGAGACGTTGACGGGGCTATAAATACTTGTTCTATTTCTCCATAAGCTCCTAGTTTAGAGACAAGCGCCATAGGCAACTGGCTGGAAACTTTCTTAGGATGAGAGGGTATGGAGGTTGTTTGGATTCGTTTAAGCGCATTTTCCAGAGAAGAATTAAAGTTTTGCAGGTTGGGTGTGGGGAAAGATTCTAAAAGAGAGGGGGAATTGACAGAAGCGCCCAGAGCTGAAGCTATTTGTACAGGATTGTTCTGGTTCTTAAGGTCCTCTACAGATTTGCGTCTTTCGTCCCAGAATGAGGCTTGGGCGAAAGGGGCGCTTACCGTCGTAAATAAAAAGCTAGCCGCAACGGTTGTTGCGGTTAGTTGTAACCAGCTTCTATTTCTTTTCCCTAACCAGAAATGGATCATACAGTTAGAGTATAAACAATAACCTCGAAACTTTTCTCAAACTTTCTGTAAACTTTTTGTAACAAGTTTGAAACGTTTCAAACGGAGTCAATCCCAAATCTAGTTGAACTTATTGATTTATAGACATATCAAAGAAGGTCCTTAGTTTCCCTAAGAGGGAACCATTTGAAGGTGAATTTTTAATAGAGCTGTGGCCTATCTAACTGAGATATTTGGGTTAATGTTTTAGCCAGCGTTTTTCAATATCTCCATATACCCCAAGAACCGACATTGGATTGTGGAATTCGACGAAAAATATGGGTCATCTTTATCCGCAAAAAGGTTCGACCGTACCCTTGAGAGTACGCTCTCACCTTTTTGCGCCAAAATATGACCCATCTTTTTCGTCTCGGTTCTCACAACCAATGTCGGTTCTTGGGTATACTTTTTTTCGGTGAGCGATCATCCAGACTGTAACATTCTTTTCTAAGATAGTGTAAATAATCCTGTAGTCTCCACTCCGCACCTTCCATAAACCTAGCAGAGAACGCTTGAGCCTTTCTCCATACCTATTCGGAGCTGTTTCTAATCTTTCTTCAATCGCTTTCTTGATCCTTTTCTGAATATTTCCCGGAATTTCATCCAGATCTTTATGGACTTCTGGCCTAAAACTGATGGGGTAAGGGCCCAACTATTTGAGTCCTCGTTTAGCCCAGAACTCTTTGTGCGGGATAGAGGGGGTTTTGTTTTTCGCGCGCAGGCGCACCAGAGACTCAAAGGATTCATCTTCAAAAAGCTCTAACGCCTCTAGCAAAAGGTCCCGTGTTTTTTGAGAGAGCGAAACTCCCTCTCTCTTGGCAAGCTTTTCAACGGCTCTATAGATAGGGGGTTCCACGATGGTGGATATTCGCGGTAGGGTGCTAGGCATAATTAAAATTCCTCCTTTTTTCTAATTTAAGTGTAGCAGGAGTAGCACACCTTGTCAACCCTACGTCTTGCGCAATCTAAAATGTAACCATGGGGAGGGTCATTACGCAGTGAAGAATGTAACCGCGAAAACATATCATGTAATCCAAGCAGGAGGATTACAGGATGAGCCTAAAATCAAGAATGGAGTATCTGGAATGCATTTATCAGCGGTATCACAAAGCCACAAAAGACGCCAAGAGCAAAATCCTAGAAGAGTTCTGCAAGGTCTGCAAATACAATCGCAAGTATGCGATCCGTTTGCTGAATGCCGCTCTTCCAGACAAAAAGTCCAAAGGACATCGGAAACGATCGTGCCATTACAGTCAAACAGCTCTTTCCATTTTGGAAGCGATCTGGAAAGCTTCAGGATATCTATGTTCCCAACGACTCAAAGAAGCGCTTCCATTATGGATTCCCTTTGCTCGGGAACGATTCCATCTAACCCAAGAGGTGGAGCAGGAAATAGTTTCCATAAGTCCACGACAGATCGACAATCGGCTCAGGTCCAAGAAAATGCGACTCAAGAAAAGGATCTACTGTACCACACGACCTGGGACTCTTTTAAAAAGCAAGATTCCTATTCGCACTCACAGTTGGGACATTCGTTTACCTGGATTTCTGGAGGTCGATCTGGTGGCTCATTGCGGAAACTCCAATGCGGGTCAATTTATTTATACTCTCAATGCCACCGACATCCAGACTGCTTGGATCGAACGGGTCGCTGTCATGGGTAAGGGTCAAAGAGGAATTGTGAATGGCATGTTCCAGATTAAAAACGCATTGCCTTTCAGTCTTAGAGGCATTGACTCTGATAATGGAGAGGAATTTATCAATAACCACCTTCTTAATTTCTGTTTCCAATTCAAACCTCGAATTGACTTTACCAGAGGCCGACCCTATAAGAAAAATGACAATGCCCACGTCGAACAGAAAAACTTTACTCATGTGCGACAAATCTTTGGTTGGGATCGTTATGAGTCGCAACAAGCCCAAACTGCCATGAACGATCTCTATATCCATGAGCTAAGGCTTTTCCAAAACTTCTTTCAGCCGTCCATGAAATTGACCAAGAAGATTCGAGTAGGTTCCAAGCTGGTTAGAAAATATGATACAGCTCAAACTCCGTTTCAGAGAGTTTCCAAATCCGGGAAATACAATAGGGCTAAAATGAAACAACTCAAAGATCTTTTTAATTCTTTGGACCCTTTTGAACTTTCTGAAACAATTGATCAAAAACTCCAACTTATCTTTAAAATGGCTTCGGAACGCATTCGGCCTTCCCCAAAGGCAAAACTTCATCAAAAACAGGCCATGGAATCGCCTCAGTTAAAAGAAAAAGAGTCCGACCACATCTCCATACCCCCAAAATTAAATTCGCCTTGGAGAGACTGGTCCTTTTCCAGAAAAGTCGCGCGGCGTAAAAAAATCATATCCAAAGCCCTATACGGTTCTTTTAAACATGCTGCTTAATCTTAAACTAACTCAAAGGAGGTCATGGCTCGGTTACATCTTATGTTGCTCAACGAATCTGTCTTGCGCAATCCTAAGTTATCCACTTATCCACACTGCTAACAAAGAGAAAAAAAGTAGCAAAAAAAGAGAAAATTACGGCTACTACTATGGTTACATTCTTATATTGCTTGACACGCCCTAGGATGGAGCGTGAGAGGGCACTGCTTTAATCCCTTTGATGGTGTTAAAGAAATAGCCGACGCTGCGTTTGGGGTTGTCCACATTTTTGAGTTGAATGATGCGATAGGCCTCGGCCACTTTTTCTTTTCCATATTCGTTTTCTAAACGGATAAATTCTTTTACCGCGTTGAAGTCGTTCTGGGCAAAGACGAGTTCCGCGCATTTTACCGCCCGCGCGAATTGCTCCTTCCCATGCTCCATTTCTAAATGGAGCAACCCTTTTTGTAATACCGCGGGATCATACAATGGCTTTAGCGCGTAAACGTTCGGTTTTCTTGGTTCTGTAACTCGATACTCTAAAACGTCGTATTGGATGGAGAGCAAATTCTCTTTTTTTAGTTCCTGAGACCCTTGTTGAATAAAATCTTTCGATACATGCAGGCTCCAGGCGAGTTGTTTTACCGTCATAGACCACTCGGGGTTACTGGGAGAGAGAGACGCGTAATGGAGCGACAATAAATAGAAGACCTTCGCGCTCAAAGAAAGTTTTTTGTCCCAGCCAAAATTCCAAAAGTCGAGCGGGATATTTACGGAGGGAGGCGCGGGGGAGGCGCTTTTCGCGAACAAATTTTCATTGAGATGAATGCGGGAATCGCGGCCAAATTTTTTTTCAAAGTGGAGCAGGCCATACTTCCTTTCTAGCCGATGTAACACCCGCGTGATCTGGCTGCGGAATACCGACCTATCCTTTCCCTTTAAATTTAAAGCGGAAACGGCATTTTCATAATCTAAATTAAAATCGCGGGAGCCGTTTTCCCGAGCTAGTTTAAGCAGATGGAGAGTGAGGTCGAAACCGCTTTTGTCATCCCTCTTAACCAGCGCGCTTAAATAATTAGGATTTTCAATGAAGAGAGTTGGAATGGAAACAGCGGGCGAATTGTGTTGAGGAAGAGTTTGTCTTTCTATTGCCATAACCCAGCGCAAAAATTGCTCCGCGACGAGGGTATTCTGAATTAAAACATTCGATTCTAAATTTTCATTTAAACTCTTATTGCTCCAGTTGGTGGAGCCTAAAAGCGTAGAGCGCCCGTCGCGGATAACGATTTTAGAATGGGTGTAGAGAGAGGGGGAATCAAAAAAAACAGGGATGCCATTCGCCCGCAGATAGGCATATGCTTCCCAGTTTTTCTTGTCTAAAATCCAATCCCCTTTGGACGTCTCATCCGAAAAGTCCGCGCTCTGGTCCAAAATGATCTCGAGCCGGACCCCCCGATTCTTAGCTTCCACCAAAGCTCTGGCAATTTGGGTTGTGGGGGAATTTTTATCCGCGAGGTTTAGATTAAAAATATATTGCACGACGGTGAGGGTGGCGGTGGCGCTTTGGATTTCGTTTAAAACTGTATTTAAATAGTCTCGGGGCAAAACCACCCTGCTCTCTTCTGCGCATAAAGACGAGAATCCGCAGCCCAAAAAGAAGAGAACTTTTAAAGAGAGCCTGCCCGGTATTTTCATTCTAACTTATTATTATACCCCAAATAATTCCGCTTTCAACTGAGATGTCGGGGCTAAAAGACGAGATTTCGGAATAGATAAAGTATAATAGATGTCAACGGAACATTAATTTTTTTATTAAACAATTATGAACTGGATAAGCGAAGAAGAGAAGTTTATATTTCAGACGTATAAGAGGCAGCCGCTCGTTTTAGCGCGGGGGAAGGGCTCTTATGTTTGGGATGAGAAGGGGAAAAAGTATCTCGATTTTTTTTCTGGGTTGGGGGTAAACGCGTTTGGGCAGTGCCACCCCCTTTTGCTGCGGGCGCTCCTGGGGCAGGCAAAAAAGTTGGGGCACACTTCCAACCTCTATTATACGCAGCCGCAGGTGGAGTGCGCCCGCTTTTTAGCGCAGAAAACTTTTCCCGGGAAAGTTTTCTTTTCTAATTCCGGGGCAGAGGCGAATGAGTGCGCTCTAAAGTTGGCGCGCAGATTTGGCAAGACAAAATCTCCGGACGCGTTTGAAATAATTGCTTTCGAAAATTCCTTTCATGGCCGCACCCTCGGAACCCTGACGTTGACGGGGCAAGAAAAATTTCAAAAAGGGTTCGACCCGCTTTTGCCCAAGGTGGGGTATGCCACATTGAATGACGCGGAGTCTGTAAAGGCATTGATCTCGGGAAATACCACCGCTATTTTTGTGGAGCCGGTGCAAGGGGAAGGGGGCGTGCGACCCGCGGAAAAAAGTTTCTTAAAATTTTTAAGAGAACTCTGCGACCAAAATAAAATTCTCCTGGTTTTCGACGAGGTGCAATGCGGTTTGGGGAGAAGCGGCTCCCTCTTTTGTTTTGAGCATTACGGAGTTGTTCCCGATGTGTTGACGCTTGCCAAAGCGTTGGGAGGAGGTTTGCCGATTGGCGCCACCGTGGCACAACCGGAAATTGCGGCGCTCCTGTCCGCCGGAGACCATGCCTCTACGTTTGGCGGCAATCCTATTGTTTGCGCGGTGGCCACCCAGGTTTTAAAACTTTTGGATAAAAAATTCTTGGCGTCGGTGCGGGAAAAATCTGCCTATTTAATTTCTTCTTTAGAAA
>JAHFCA010000086.1:1570-6600 GCA_023249715.1 Elusimicrobiota bacterium | reverse complement strand
GTTATCCCGGGCCGTAAAAACAGATATTGAAACCTGTTGGAACGCCATTCAATCGGCGCGGTATCCCAGAATTCATACTTTTTTAGCTACCTCGGATCTCCATATGCAACACAAACTCCACATGACTCGGGCTCAAGTTCTGGAACGGGCGAGCGAGATGGTTCGATTCGCAAGAAAATTTACCGACAATGTGGAATTCTCGCCTGAGGATGCGGTGCGCTCGGAGTTTGATTTTTTAGTGCAAGTGGTGACTGCCGTCATCGATGCGGGAGCAACCACCGTTAATATTCCGGACACGGTGGGATATTCTGTTCCAAATGAATTTGGAAATCTGATTAAAAAATTATTTGAGAAAGTTCCCAATATTAAAAAAACAGTTATTTCAGTGCACTGTCATAACGATTTAGGGTTAGCCGTGGCTAATTCTTTATCCGCCATTCTAAACGGAGCCCGCCAGGTAGAATGCACCATTAACGGTTTAGGAGAACGGGCGGGGAACGCTTCTTTGGAAGAAATTGTGATGACTCTTAAAACAAGAGATAAGCTTTTTAATGCGCATACCGATATTCATACGAAGGAAATCCATAGAACCAGTCGTCTGTTAAGCCAAATTACGGGGATGTCGGTGCAAGCGAATAAGGCGATCGTAGGGGCTAACGCCTTTTCCCATTCTTCGGGAATTCACCAGGACGGAATGTTAAAACATAAATTGACGTATGAAATTATGAACCCAAAGGATGTGGGGATTGAAGAGAGCACTCTCTTACTGACAGCTCGTTCCGGCAGAAATGGTCTGCATAACCGTTTAAAGCATTTAGGATTTGATCTTTCTTCTAAAGAGATTGACAATATATTTGAAAAATTTAAAGCTTTAGCCGATAAAAAGAAATATGTGTTCGATGAAGATTTAATCGCTCTGATCCAAGAGGGAAAAAGCGAACAAAGAGAATCCTTTACTTTGGAATACATCAATACCGCTTCCGGGACAGGCACAATTCCCACCGCCACCGTTCGATTAAAAAAAGGGAAAGAGATATTTCAGGAAGCGGCGTGCGGGGATGGGCCCGTAGACGCCATGACCAAAGCGATGGATAAGATTACCGGACATAAACCCACTTTAGAAGATTATTCTCTGCGCTCTATCTCCAGCGGAAAAGACGCGTTGGGAGAAGTAACGGTTCGCATTGATGAGAAAGGCGTTAAAATGATTGGACGAGGAACGTCTACCGACATTATTGAAGCGAGCGCTAAAGCTTATTTGAACGCCATCAACCGCATATCTCTAACTCAAAAAAATGTCTCAAAGACTCCCAAGAGTCTCGAGAATATTTAAATTTTTAAGTGAGAATTGAAGATTTTCAAAACCTTCTTAAAGCCAACCGCATTCTTGCTTCTACCCTAGACCTAGATAAGCTGCTTCAAATTGTTCTGGAACTGGCCGCCGACGTCGTGCAAGCGGAGGCGGGATCGGTGCTTATTTTAGACGATAAAACAGGGGAACTCACATTTAATATCACGTTGGGATCGCAAGGAAAAGAACTTAAAACGATTCGCCTAAAGGTAGGGGAAGGCATTGCCGGGTGGGTGGCTAAAGAGAATAGAGCTTTGATCGTGAACGACCCTAAGAATGACGCGCGCTGGACCCGGAAAGCCGATGACAAAACGAAATTCGTTACCCGCTCTATTCTCTGCGTTCCTATGGTTCACCAAGGAAAACTTTTAGGAGTAGTTCAGGCGATCAACAAAAAAGATCCTAAAGGTTTTACATCGGAAGAGCAAACGATCCTGGAAGCATTTGCCGCGCAAGTGGCGGTGGCCATACAAAACGCAAGCCTTTTTAGCTCTTTAAGACAGGAAAAAGAAAAGGTGGAGATGATTCTTTCTAAAATGACCGAGGGAGCTATTTTAACGGATGGGAATGGAACTATTTTAGTGTGCAACCCTTCCGCGCAAATGCTTTTAGGTTTAGAAGATCGGGGTGGCGCTTCCCCTTGCTTTTGGAATCTTTTGGAATCTTTTCAATTGACCCCCCCTCTGGAACCGCTGCTTTCCTCCCCTCTTGAACTGTCTCTTTTTGAAGCCAAACGCGTTAAAGGAAAATCTTTAATTTTGGCCGGAGCCATAAAAAAAATTTTTACCGATAAAAACGAACTGAGCGGAACTCTTACGGTGTTAAGAGACGTAACCGCCGAGAAGAAAGAAGAAAGGTTAAAAAGAGATTTTTTGTCTCTTATCTCTCATAAACTAAAGACCCCTTTAGTGGCCATTACCGGATACACTCCCCTTCTGATTGAAGATGAAGACTGGAAGAACCTGAATCCTTTTTTTAAGAAAGCGATTGAAGCCATCCATAACCAAGCCATTCAACTAAAAGGATTGGTGGAAAAACTGATTCATTTTTCTTTAATTGAAGCGGAAGAGCTGGTCTTGCTTAAAAAACCGCATTCCCCTAAGAAAATTTTTGAAGAAATCCTAAAACATTCCGAGAGACACTATAGCGGGCAGGGAATTGCCATTAGGGTGGACGCCTCTTCTCTGGAGACTCTCCCCGATATTTTAATTGACGAAACAAAGTTTAAAGAAGCCGTTTTGGGACTCATAGAAAATGGAATTAAATTCAATAAAAATAATGAAAAAAAAATACTGCTAAAGGGGGAAAAAGATAAAACGTCCGTTCTATTCTTTATCCAAGACAATGGGTTGGGAATTCCTCCCGAAGAATCGGAAAAAATTTTCCAAAAATTCTACCAAATTGAAGAGTCTTTTACCGGCCAGGTGCAGGGAGCGGGACTGGGATTGCCCATGGTAAAAAAATATATTGAAGCGCATGGGGGAAGCGTAAAATTAGAATCTAAAATAGGAGAAGGAAGCACGTTTATACTTAAATTACCTATATGAATTGGAAAAGTTTTTTACCCTTATTGTGTTATGGAGACGCGTCGGAACTTTATTACGAAGAGGCGATGGGCCTCGTGATAAGCTATGAAGATGGGAAAGTGGATGAAATTGAGAGCGGCCACTCGCGAGGGACATCTCTGCGTTATCTGGCAGAAGAAGAAACTCGTTTTGGCCATGGAAACGGAATACGCTTGGATCGGTGCGACTCCCTTTCTAAAGACCTGAGGAAAGGGCTCCGCTCCTTTGATATTCCTCCCTGGAATGGAACCATAGAGCGACACCAGCATGCCATTATAAAAAATCCATGGACTATTGCTTTAGATGAAAAAATAAAAATTTTAGAAGCAGCCGATTCCCACTGCCGCTCCTTAAAAGGTTCTGAATATATCCGACAAATTTCTTTAACCTATGTGGATAGGGTAAAAAATATAACCTGTTTATCGGTTCAGCCCCAAGGGGCGAGAGCATTTGCCGAAGAAAGAATTTACACTTCTCTGGCCGTGACGGTGGTGGCCGAAAAAGACGGAATTATCCAGACAGCGACGGAAGTCGTGGGAGCTCTTACGGGATTTGAGCTGATCGACAGGTGCGACCCTAAAGCGGTGGCCGAAACAGCTCTCCGACGCGCTCTAAAAAAACTGGAAGCGCCAAATGCTCCCGCGGGAGAAATGTGCGTTATACTCTCCTCGGAGGCGGGCGGGACTATGATTCATGAAGCCATTGGACATTCTTTAGAAGCGGATGGGATTCAAAAAGGGATTTCTCCCGCCTTTGCGGGAAAAATTGGAGATACGGTGGCGAGTGAAAAAATTACGGTTTACGATGACCCTACGCTGCCCAACCGACGCGGTTCTTTTGTTTTTGACGACGAGGGAACAAAATCGGAACGAACTGTTTTAGTAGAAAAAGGGATTTTAAAAAATTATTTGTACGATATCCTGACCGCTAAACGGCATAAAAAAAATTCCAATGGGCATGGGAGAAGAGAATCGTATAGCCACAAGCCCATTCCCAGGATGTCGAATACGATGATTGCCTCCGGGACAGAAGATCCCCAGATGATTTTAAATTCCGTTGAGAATGGACTTCTTGTGAAACGCATGGGGGGAGGACAGGTAAACCCTGTTACCAGCGATTTTGTATTTGAAGTGGAAGAAGGGTACCTGATTGAAAATGGTAAAATTAAAACTTTGGTGCGAGGAGCTTCACTTTTGGGGAATGGGCCGGAAGTTTTAAAAAGTATAGACTTAGTAGGGAATGATCTCGGGTGGGGCGTGGGAACCTGCGGGAAAGAGGGACAAGGAGTCCCCGTTTCGGACGCTCAACCTACCTTGAGAATTCCAAAATTACTTATAGGAGGGCAATAACGGTTGAAGAGTGCGAGTAAAAAGTTGGCGAATGTTTTTTTAAAACTATTTCTCGTCCTCTTTATTTTTATGAAACTATCTATTTCTCACTTAATTGCGGATGAAGCGAAGGAAGGGCTGTATGTTATTTTTCAGACATCCATGGGAAGAATTGTTTGTAAATTGTATGAAAAGCAAGCTCCCAAAACCGTGGCTAACTTTGTGGACTTAGCTCAAGGAAATAAAGAGTGGAGCAATCCCAAAACCGGAGAGAAGGAAAAGAAAAAATTTTACAATCTGCTCCTATTCCATAGAGTTATTCCAAATTTTATGATTCAAGGAGGTTGCCCTCTGGGGACAGGAACCGGCGGGCCCGGATACCGCTTTGAAGACGAAATTTCTCCGGAGCTTCACTTTGACCGTCCTGGAATTTTAGCCATGGCGAACTCGGGGCCGAATACGAATGGCTCTCAATTTTTTATTACCACCGCCGCGACTCCATGGTTAGACGGAAAACACACCATTTTTGGACGAGTAGTCCGGGGACAAGAAGTCGTGGATGCGATTTCCAAAGTGGAAAGAGGATTCCAGGATAGACCTGTGAAACCGGTCACTCTGCGCTGGGTGATGATCCATAGAGAGAAATAATAAGAGGATGGGAAAGTTCGCGAATGTTTTTTTAAAGTACTTTCCCATCCTCTTATCATTATTATTAAGTAACGCTGTGTTAGTTTTCTCTGAAGATTTTGCAGAGGCAAAAAGTTGGAAGCCAAAATTTTACCTGTA
>JAHFCA010000086.1:0-1560 GCA_023249715.1 Elusimicrobiota bacterium | reverse complement strand
TCTAAAAGCGCGGAACCTCTGATTACCGGAGTAGACCCGCAAATTATTCAAAAGCTCATAGACCTCCTGGATGAAGAAAAATTAGGAGTCGAGGAGACTGGCGAAGACAGTCCCTCTCTCCGTAAAGTAAGAACCCTGGTGACTCCCGAAGGATTGGAATTAAAAAATCGTTACACCCGTTTAGGGGGAGCGCTTCTGGAATCCTTAGGATGGGAAGAGATTAAACACATTCGCGTGATCAGCGAACAAAATTTAAAGCAAAGGTTGACGACCGTCGCTCGTTGGGATACGACTCCGACCGTAAGAGCGATTGCTCTGATTGCGCTTGCCTCTATAAAAGAAAAAAATGATTTAGTCTATTTTCAAGAAGCCCTTTGGGCACGCGATATAGGCATTCGCTTTGCGGCCATAGAAGCGTTGACGCGTTGGAATTTAGAAGGAGCCCTCCCCGCGCTTAAAAATCTTGCCGCCAAAGACGATTCTCTTTTAATCCGTGTTACCGCTCATTCCGCTTTAGTCCGATTGGGAGATCGGAGCGCCCTAGAAAGTTTAAGAGGTTTTTTAGACCATTCGGATTGGTTAGTGAGATCGTTAGCGGCTAAAGCCTTGGGAGAATGGGGGACCGACAAAGATTATGATCTCTTACTTTCGAGACTCAGCCGAGAACAGACCCAGACCGCGAATGAATTTGTAGTTGCCGAACTCTCGATTGCGGCTTTAAAATTATTCCCTCTTAAATTACAAAAAATAAAAGAAGAGGAAGCGCGTAAAAAAGAAGAAAAATTAAGGAAGAAAAAAGGGCTGCTCCCTCTAGAAAAAATAGAAATGACAGTTCTCCAAGGGAATCCTCGCGCCTACGAATTGGAACCGTTAGTCGTTACCGCTCCCCGTTTGAGACTGCCGGGAAAAGAATTAGGGGATGCCCGGATAAATTTTCAGCTCCTCAACATCATTCAAAATCTACAGGATAAGGAAGATGTAAGAATTTCTAAAGAGCTTGTGGAAAAATCGCTCACCCATGAAGAACTGAACCGACTGCTTACTCCAACCGGAATTCGTTTAAGAGCGCGCTATAATATTTTAGGATTTTTGCTGACAGAAGGGTTGGCGGGGACAAAAGATTTGAGTTTACTCCAACAACTCGAGCGGATGGCGAAAGAAGCAAAAAGTCCCAACATCCGATCCTTTGCTTTAGTGGCTTTGGCTTACTCCAGAGAACGGAACCATCTTTATCTTTTTGAGGAAGCCCTAAAAAGCGCGGACTTTCAAGACCGTTTTGCCGCGCTGGAAGCTTTGGAAATCTGGGGATACGAGGAGGCCATTCCCATTCTGATTGGAACTTATAAATTGGAAATAGAGCCTGTTCTCAAAGTCTATGCGGCCCAAGCCATTTTGCGTTTAAGAAATCCCATAGGAAAAGATTTTTTAATTCAATCCCTAGATGAGCAGGATTGGGTGCCCAAGGCGATGGCGCTGCGCTATCTGGGAGAGATGGGGAATTCCAATGATTACTACAAAATATTATCGTACTTAGGAGCGCCATCCAAAACTTTTGTTCAA
>JAHFCA010000085.1 GCA_023249715.1 Elusimicrobiota bacterium | reverse complement strand
TTCAAGCGCTCCGCAGTCTCCTATATAAGGAAGGGTATATAGAGGTAGAAACCCCCATAATGCAGTCCATTCCCGGGGGAGCGGTAGCCCGTCCCTTTGAAACGTACCACAACGCTTTAGGGCAAAAATTTTATTTGCGAGTAGCCCCCGAACTTTATTTAAAACGGTGTCTTGTGGGAGGCTTTGAAAAAGTTTTTGAAATTGGCCGGGTGTTCCGGAATGAAGGAATCGATGCGCTCCACAATCCGGAATTTACGATCTTGGAAGCGTACCAGGCTTTTGGCAATATCGAAAGCATGATGACGCTTACGGAAATTTTAATTCATGGGGCGGCCAAAGCAGTGGCCTCTCCATTTTTGGACCAAATTGCGCTGCCCTTCCAAAGAAGGAGCATGGCTGAACTTTTTAAACACTATGTGGGAGAGGAAGAAGCCCAATTTGTTCAAACACAAAACTGGGCGGATCTGCACAAAAAACATGCTGGTGGAAATATTTTAGAACATAAAGTTTTTGATCACATATTCGATGAAAAAATCGCGTCCCACCTGCAAACTCCCACATTTGTCACGGAGTTTCCCGCGGAATTTTCTCCCCTGGCCAAATGTAAAGAAGGAAACCCGCACATTGCCGAAAGGTTTGAGCTCTATGTTGGTGGGGAAGAGATCGCCAACGCTTATTCCGAATTGAACGACCCTATCGAACAAAAGTCTAGACTAGAAAAATATAAACAATCGCGCACCGCGCCTGCTAAAGGGGAAAACTCCGACAAAGAAGCGGAAGGCATGGGACTGGATGAAGCGTTTATTGCCGCATTAGAATATGGAATGCCTCCCGCCGGCGGATTAGGAATCGGCGTCGACCGCCTGATTATGCTTTTAACCGGGAAAAAATCTGTTCGCGACGTCCTTCTCTTTCCTACCCTGAAAAGAGAGGGGACAGCGCCCTAGGGCGCTGTCCCCCATACAATTATGAGTTTTGAACTGGCCATTGCTCTGCGCTATTTAAAAGCGACCCGGCACGGCATTTTTGCTTTTGTTACCACCTTGATTGCGATTGGAGGGGTTACTTTAGGTGTGGCCGCTCTTATTATTACTCTTTCCGTCATGAACGGTTTTAAGTCCGACATCCAGGAAAAAACTCTAGGCATTCAACCCCATATCCTGCTCTTGCTCAATGAAAAAATATCCCCTCTTACTTTACCCTCCATGCAAGACCAAATTAAAAATGTAAAAGGAGTGGTGGCCAGCTCTCCTTTTGCCTTAGGACAAGTACTCCTAAAATCAAACCGAATGACGCAAGGAGTCGTTTTTAGAGGCATTGTTCCGGATTTAGAATTCAAAGTGACTCAGGTAGAAAAAAGTCTAATTTCCGGGAGTTGGAAATCTTTAGAAGTGAATGAAACCATTCCTCCTCGTATTATTTTGGGAAAAGAGTTAGCCCGGAATTTGGCAGTCAATCTTGGCAGCGAAATTTTAGCTTTTTCTTCGTCGGAAAGCGCGCCTCTGGGCGCCTTAGGTTCCATGCCCAAAATAGTCCGCTATGAAGTGGGAGGAATTTTTCAATCTGGGATGTATGAGTATGACGCCAATATGGCCATTACTTCTATTCATACTGCGGAAAATTTATTGGGTCCAGCGGGAAGTTTTGGGTTAGGAATTCGCACAGACGATTTAGAAAATGCAGACACTATTGCCAAAAAAATAGCGGAAGTGGCTGGCCCCAAATTTTGGGCCCGGTCCTGGCAATCGATGAACCGAAATCTATTTGAAGCTCTAAAACTAGAAAAAGCAGTCATGGCGATTATCTTAACCATGATTGTGTTGGTAGCTTCCTTTACCATTATTTCCAATTTAATTTTAATGTCGATAGAGAAAACCAAAGAGATTGGAATTCTTAAAGCGCTGGGCGCCAGCCAGCTCTCTATCCGCAGAATCTTTTTAAACGCGGGGATGATTTTGGGTTTTACCGGAACTTTTTTAGGAACATTTTTAGGCGTCATCGCCTGTATTATTTTAGGGAAAACCGGCTGGATAAAGTTACCGCAAGATGTTTACTATATTGATACCCTTCCCATAAAAATTTCCGCGTTAGATATTTCCATTGTTTTAGTTGCCTCCATCCTTATTACGGTCATTTCCAGTATTTACCCTGCCAGCCGAGCCGCAAAAATAAACCCCGTGGATGCCATTCGCTATGGATGAAATTAAAACGCGCGCGGGAGGAAAAATTTTAGAAGCCAAAAAAACCAGCCCCGAATACGCCCTTTTTGGGGAAAAGATTCAAAAAGTTTACTCTCAAGGCGGAAAAAATTTAGACGTATTAAAAGGCATTGACTTTAAAATTAAAATGGGGGAAATTATAGCGATTGTGGGGCCTTCCGGAGCAGGCAAATCTACCCTTTTACATATTTTAGGTCTTATGGATAATCCCAGCAGCGGCGAACTCACCCTGCTTGGCTGGAATGTTGAGAAAATGAAAGAGACCGAAAAAGACAATTTAAGAAATAAATATATCGGATTTTTATTTCAATTTCACTATCTTCTTCCCGATTTTACTCTTCTAGAAAATGTTTCTTTACCCTTACGCATTCAGGGATTTAAAGAAAAGCATGCCAAAGATTTAGCCGCGGAACTTTTGGTGGCGGTAGGTTTAAAAGAGAGGATGACTCACTTTACTTCTCAAGTATCGGGCGGGGAACAGCAAAGGGCCGCTCTGGCGCGGGCCATGGTCTCTAAACCCTCGCTCCTCATCTGCGATGAACCCACCGGCAATTTGGATTTGGAACGAGGGGAGGAAATACGAGATCTTATTTGGAGAATCGCAAGAGCTCAAGGGTCTACCGTTTTAGTAGCCACACACAACCCGGAAATCGCAAAAAATGCCGACAGAATCTTAAAAATTGTAGATGGAAAAATTGTATAATTCAAAGCGCGCCTTAAAATGAAAATTTACATCGATGGAAAATTTTATGACAGAGAGAACGCCAAAATTTCTGTTTTTGACCATGGACTTCTCTATGGGGACGGGGTTTTTGAGGGCATTCGGGCCTACAATGGAAAAGTTTTCAAATTAACAGAACATCTCAACCGTCTTTACCATTCAGCCAGAGCCATTACCCTCCAGATCCCTTTAAAAAAAGAAGAATTAGAAAAAGCGGTTCTCCAAACCTTAAGGGAAAATGAGTTAAAAGACGCCTATATTCGTTTAGTGGTCACACGGGGCGAAGGAGATTTAGGATTGGACCCCCGCAAGTGCCCCACCCCTTGCCTGTTTATTATCGCCGGCAAAATTACTCTCTATCCGGAGGAACTCTATAGTAAGGGGCTCGATTTAGTGACTGTGGCAACGAAGCGAAACATATCGGAAGCGGTGAACCCTTGTATAAAATCTTTGAATTATTTAAACAATATCATGGCTAAGATTGAGGCCAACCGCGCTCACGCTCCCGAAGCGATTATGCTCAACAAAGATGGGTACGTGGCGGAATGCACGGGAGACAATATTTTTATTGTCCTCAATCAGAAATTAATCACCCCTCCCTGCTGGGCGGGAGCCTTAGATGGAATTACGCGGGGAACGGTCATGGATTTAGCCAAGAATAAACTTAAAATTGAAGTGCGGGAAGAACTCTTTACTCCCTACAATATTTATACCGCGGACGAAGTTTTTTTAACCGGCACCGCGGCAGAAGTTATTCCAGTCACCAAAGTCGATGACCGCATCATTGGGAATGGAAAACCAGGCCCTATCACCCAGCAACTCATTCAAGAATTCCGAGCTTTAACTCAAAAAGACGGCACCCCTATTTATTAAGCAAGTAGAAGAGACAGCGCTGTCTCTTACCTACTTATCCCTACAATTTCTATCTAGACAGAGATTTGTTTTCATGCTATACTTCACTTTGTCAGAAACTTTATTAAGGAAAATTTATGTCAAATAGGTTTACAGAACGGGCCCAGCGAGTCATTCTCATCGCCCAAGAAGAGGCGAAAAGGCTGAATCACGATTATGTGGGAACAGAACACATTCTTTTAGGGCTAATTGCCTTGGGAGAAGGAGTGGCGGCCCAAGTTCTTTCTAATTTAGGCGTGGATTTAAGGCGCGTTCGCTCTGAAATCGAAAAAATTGTCGGAACCGGAGACAACGTGATGCTCTTAGGGGAAATTCCGTTTACTCCCAGGGCTAAAAAAGTTTTAGAATTAGCGGTAGAAGAAGCCCAAAGCATGGCCCACAACTATGTGGGAACCGAACATCTGCTTTTAGGTTTAATTCGGGAAGAAGAAGGGGTAGCCGCCCGGGTTTTAGAAAATTTAGGCTGCCGTTTAGATGTGGTAAGAGAAGAAGTCATTTCCCTGCTAGGGGAAACGCCGCGCCCGCATACCTCCCAAACTGCTCGAGGAGGCGCTCCCATTAAATCTAAAACTCCAACCTTAGATGAATTTGGCAGAGACCTCACCCAACTAGCCCGAGAAACAAAATTAGATCCCGTCATTGGCCGGGAAGATGAAATTGAACGACTTATCCAAATACTTTCCCGCAGAACAAAGAATAATCCCGTTTTAATTGGAGATCCCGGTGTCGGCAAAACCGCCATTGTAGAAGGTCTAGCCCAAAGAATCTCTTCAAACGATGTGCCAGAAATTTTAGCAGGCAAAAGAGTCATGACTTTAGACTTAGCCGCCGTTGTGGCCGGGACTAAATACCGCGGAGAATTTGAGCAACGATTGAAAAATATTATGGAGGAAATCCGCAAAGCAAAGAACTCCATTATTTTGTTTGTGGATGAACTGCATACCGTTATCGGAGCCGGAGCTGCTGAAGGCGCTATTGATGCTTCTAATATGTTGAAACCGGCTTTAGCCCGCGGGGAGCTTCAATGCATTGGAGCGACCACATTAGATGAATATAGAAAATATATTGAACACGACGCAGCTTTAGAACGCCGTTTCCAGCCCATCAATGTGGATCCTCCTTCCATAGAAGAGACAATTCAAATTTTAAGCGGTTTAAAAGAACGGTACGAAACTCATCATAAAGTAAAGTATAGCGATCCCGCTTTAATTGCGGCAGCAGAGATGTCCGAGCGTTACATTACCGACCGTTTCCTGCCGGATAAAGCGATTGATTTAATTGACGAAGCTGGATCTCGAGCCCGTATGCAATCCACCCAGCTCCCTCCTGATTTAAAGGAAAAAGAAGGGAATATTGAAATCCTTTCTAAAGACAAGGATCATGCCATTGCTTCTCAAGAGTACGAAAAAGCGGCCAGACTCCGAGACAAAGAAAAAGAACTGAGAAAAGCCTTGGAAGAAGCGAAGAAAAAATGGAGAGAAAAAAGAGAAAGCTCCGTTCCTTCTATTACCGAAGAAGATATTGCCACCATTGTTTCTAAATGGACTGGCATTCCGGTGAACCGTTTAACCGAAAAAGAATCGGAAAAACTTCTTCACATGGAAGAAGAAATTCATAAGCGTATCATTGGTCAAGATGAAGGTGTTTCTATTACCGCGCAGGCGATTCGTAGATCCCGCACCGGTTTAAAGAATCCCAAAAGACCCATTGGCTCCTTTATTTTCTTGGGCCCTTCCGGAGTGGGAAAAACAGAACTGGCTAGAGCCCTCGCCGAATTTATGTTTGGGGATGAAGAAGCTCTTATTCGCATCGATATGTCTGAATATATGGAAAAATTTTCTGTCTCTCGCCTTATTGGAGCCCCTCCGGGATATGTGGGATTTGAAGAAGGGGGACAACTTACGGAAGAAGTCCGCAGAAAACCTTATTCCGTCGTTTTGCTGGACGAAATTGAAAAGGCTCACCCAGACGTATTCAATATTCTGCTGCAGATTATGGATGACGGCATTTTAACAGACAACTTAGGCCACAAAGTTAATTTTAAGAATACCGTTGTCATTATGACTTCCAATGTGGGAGCCAGGCTTATTTCCCAAGGGAAATCCCTAGGGTTTGTGGCAGAGCAAGACACGTCCGCCAAAGATTACTCGGACATGAAGGAACGCGTCATGGAGGAAGTGAAAAAAGTATTTAACCCGGAATTTTTAAACCGCCTGGACGAAATTATTGTATTTCACCCTCTTTCTTTAGCGAATATGACCCATATTTTAGAGCTCATGGTTTCGAGAGTCGATTCAAAATTAAAAGGCCAAGGTTACAAAGTAGATTTTTCTCAAAGCGCTAAAGATTTTATATTAGAAAACGGGTTCGATCCCAAGAACGGGGCGCGCCCCTTAGCCCGAACCATCCAGCGTTTTGTGGAAGACCCGATGGCGGAAGAGATTTTATCCCGCAAAGTTACCGCTGGGACACAAGAAAATCCCACTTTAATCTATGTTGATTACGACAAAGATTTAAAGAAAATTGCTTTTTCCGCCGCGCCTCTCCCAAAAATAAAGAGCTAGCCCGAATAATTTTATATACTATTCTTACTGAGAGTAGATATATAAATGAGAACTCTTTTTAATCTAAAATTTTTTGCTTCTGTTCTTGGAATACTCTTTGTTGGATTTCTCCTCTTCGCCACTTTAAAAATTCAAGTTCTCTTAAATTTGGCGCAAAGCAGAATTGAGAGCACATTCCACACAAACTATCCGGAATACCAACTT
>JAHFCA010000084.1 GCA_023249715.1 Elusimicrobiota bacterium | reverse complement strand
GTATGTCTTTAGAGTAGACACTAGCACCACTAAGGGAATGGTAAAAGACACAGTGCAAAAGCTTTTTAAAGTTCACGTGAAACAAGTGCGTACTGTGCACATGCCGGGAAAATTGAAACGTTTGTCTCAGGGGAAACCCTCCGGGAAACGTTCCGATTGGAAAAAAGCGATCGTTACCTTAAAAAAGGGTGATACGATTGACCTAAATAGTTCAGTTGGAAGCGTGAACCGAGAATGAAAAGATGGCTTTTTTTTCAAAACAAAAAAGTTCAAGCATACTTACAGAGTATGCGCGAACTTTTTTGTGAAGAAAAAAATGCCAGATTTTCATTCGAATTCCGCTCTCCAACTGAACTATTTAGGTTAGATTAGAAGAATTATAAGGTTAGGTAATTTATAACACTATGCCAGTAAAAACATTTAGACCCTATACTCCTTCCAGACGCTCTATGAGCGTAGAAGATTTTTCGGACTTAACTAAAAAAGAGCCAGAGAAATCGCTTCTCCGCTATATTCCCAGACGAGGGGGTCGCAATAACACAGGGGAGGTGATGGTGCGCCATCAAGGGGGAGGCCATAAGCGGCAATATAGAATGATAGATTTTAAACGGGATAAGATTAATATCCCCGGAAAAGTAGTGGCAGTGGAATATGATCCCAACCGGAGCTCTAGAATTGCTCTCATTCAATATGCGGATGGAGAAAAACGATATATCCTTCAGCCTGAGGGATTAAAAGTTGGGGAGAGTGTGCTTTCTAGTCCCACGGCGGAAATTAAAAGCGGGAATTGTTTGCCTCTCTCTGAGATGCCGGTAGGCACATTTTTACATAACATTGAATTGTTTCCCGGATGTGGCGGAAAAATGGTTCGATCCGCGGGAGCCAGCGCCCAACTTATGGCCAAAGAAGGAGACTATGCAACTTTAAAAATGCCTTCCGGTGAAATAAGAAAAATTTCGGTGCGTTGCTTCGCTACGATTGGGAGAGTGGGAAACATTGATCATGAAAATGTTTCTTTAGGAAACGCCGGGAGATCTCGCCATATGGGAATTCGCCCAACTGTAAGAGGAACAGCGATGAATACAGTGGACCACCCTCATGGAGGCGGCCGAGGAAAGTCAAAAGGAAATAAACACCCGCAGTCTCCCTGGGGTCAACCCGCTAAAGGATATAAGACGCGAACGCCAAAAGTGTGGGACTGGTTGATTGTAGCCCGCAGACACAAAACTACCCAAGCCGTAAATATATAATAAGGAATAAATATGTCACGTTCAACAAAAAAAGGACCGTATATTGACGAAAATCTTCAGGAAAAGATTTTTAAGATGAATGCTTCCAAAGAAAAAAGAGTCATAAAAACCTGGGCGCGGAGTTCTGTCATTATTCCAGATTTTGTAGGCCACACCCTGGCTATTCATAATGGAAGAAAATTTATACCCGTGTTTATTTCGGAACAGATGGTAGGACATCGGCTAGGAGAATTTTCTCCGACACGATTTTTTAGAGGTCATGGAGAAGCGCATACCAAAGATGCGAACGCTCTAACCTAATCAGAGAGGAAATTAAAAAAAATGAAAGCTTCGTCTCAGTCACGTTATGCTCGGTATGCTCCCAGAAAAGTGAACCAAATACTCACCTTGGTGCGGCAAAAACCAGTGGCGGAAGCCCTGAAAATTTTACGTTTTGTTCCTAAAAAAGGAGCGCTTTTAATTGCTAAAACAATCTTAAGCGCGGCCGCCAACGCAGGGGATTCTGATCTCAAGAACCCAGATTTAAAAGTAACCGAAGCCTGGGTGGGGCAAGGTCCCACTTTAAAAAGAATGAGGCCCTATGCGATGGGACGAGGGTCTACGTACAAAAGAAAAACCTGTCATTTAACAGTGGTTGTATCTGATAAAAAAGGGAGTGTAAATTAAGTGGGTCAAAAGGTTAACGCTAAAGGAATTCGTCTTGGTTATATAACAGATTGGGACGCGAAATGGTTTGCTAAAAGAGATTTTGCCGCTCTTATAGAAGAAGATCAAATGGTTCGAAGATATTTAAGAGATCGGTTGCGCTTAGCAGCCGTTTCTAGAATTTTAATTGAACGCGCCGGAAAATATTTTAAAGTAAATATCTATACCGCTCGCCCTGGTTTAGTGATTGGTAAAAAGGGACAAGATATAGAAAATATCATTAAAGACATTGAAAAGATTACTCATTTAAAGGGATCTGTCAATGTGAGCGTATTGGAAATACAGCGGCCGGAATTGGATGCTAAGCTCGCTAGCGACAATATTGCTCTGCAGCTGGAAAAAAATATTGGCTATCGCAGAGCCATGAAGAAAACGATGGAGAGAACAATGCAGGCGGGCGCCCTAGGAATTAAGATAATGGTGGGGGGAAGACTGGGCGGAGCGGAAATTGCCCGCAGAGAATGGTTGAGAGAAGGACGAGTGCCTCTCCAGACTTTTAGAGCGGATATTGACTATGGATTTAGCGAAGCCCATACTAAAATGGGACGCATTGGAGTGAAAGTTTGGATCTTTAGAAGAGAACAATATAAGAAGAGCGAAAGGGAAATGGTAACAGAAGCGGCAAAACTTATAGAAAAGGACCAAATAAAAGATATCGCCGCTAAAATTGAAGAAAAGCCTATTGTGCCTGTTCCGCAGATTGAGGAAGTTGCTCCAGCAGAAGTCTTAGCGGTTGAAGAAAACGAGGTCTGATTTTTATGCTCATGCCTAAAAGAGTTAAATATAGAAAATCTCAAAGGGGAAGATTAAAAGGCTTATCTAAAGGAGGAAATGATATTTCCTTTGGACAGTATGGACTAAAAGCCTTGGAATCCCACTGGATTACTGCCAGGCAAATTGAAGCTTCCCGGGTGGCTTTAACGCGATTTATTAAAAAGGGCGGAAAATTATGGATTCGGATATTTCCGGATAAACCTATTTCTAAAAAACCAGCGGAAACGCGCATTGGAAAAGGAAAGGGCGCTCCCGAATTTTGGGTAGCCGTGGTTAAACCGGGAAGAATTCTCTTTGAATTGGAAGGAGTCACTCCGGAAGTGGCAAAAGAAGCGATGATACTCGCTTCCCATAAACTGCCTATCCATACCCGCTTTGTGCAAAGAGAGGCCGCCTAAAATGAAAGCGAAAGAAACAATCGATTTAAGACAACTTCCTTTAGAAGAATTAAAGGCGCAATTAAAGGATTGTGAAGAAAAATATTACCACTTAAAATTTAAGAATAAAATAGCGCCGGCAAAAAACAGAATGGAGATTCGGACACTGAGAAGAGACCGAGCCCGTCTGCTGACATGGATGAGAGAGAAAACTTTAAGGATGGAAAGCAAATGATAAAAGAGAGAATTGGCATTGTTCTTTCGGACAAAATGGATAAGACGCGCGTAGTGCGCGTAGAACGCACCGTTCGCCACCCTAAATATAGAAAAACCATAAGAATCCGGAAAAAGTTTTATGTTCACGATGAAGGCAACGTAGCGAAAACGGGACAGACGGTAAAAATACAAGAAACGAAGCCGTTATCCAAATTAAAACGTTGGAAAATTTTGGAAGTGATCTCCAAATGATACAAGAAAGAACGATTTTAAAAGTAGCTGACAATTCCGGCGCCAGAAAAATTAGATGCTTTAGAATTTTAGGAGGAACCAGAAGGCATTATGCCGGCTTAGGCGATATTATTATTGCCAGCGTGCAAGACGCCATCCCCACCAGCGCCATTAAAAAGGGAGATGTGGTGCGAGCGGTGGTCGTGCGGACGACAAAAGAGTTTCATCGAACCGATGGTTCTTATGTGCGATTTGACGATAACGCCGCCTGTATTATAGACGATAAAAAAGAACCTAAAGGGACCCGTATTTTTGGGCCTGTCGCGAGAGAGCTGAGAGAAAGGAATTATTTAAAAATTATATCGTTAGCCCCTGAGGTGGTCTAGATTTATGTGGATTAAGAAGAAAGATAAAGTGATTGTGCTGGCTGGTAAAGATAAAGGAAAACGAGGAGAAGTTTTAAGCGCCCCAAAACCGGACTTTTTTTTAGTTTCTAAACTGAATATGGTAAAGAAACATCAAAAAACAAGAGGAACGGAAGTGGGAGGCATTATTCAAAAAGAGATGGGCATGCACCGGTCCAAATTAATGTTGGTGTGTCCTCAATGCGAGGCGCCAAACCGTTTTAAAATTCAATTTTTAGAAGACGGCTCTAAAACCAGAGTCTGTCTTAAATGTTCCGCAAGGATTGACTAATATGGCAAGTTCTACCACACAAGAAAAATTTACGCCTCGGTTTAAAAGCTACTATTATAAGGAAGTGATTCCTAAATTAATGGAAAAGTATGGATACAAAAATGTATTCTCTGTTCCCCGTTTGAAAAAGATAGCCGTGAATGTGGGGCTTTCTCAAGCTAGAGAAGATATAAAAGTTGTCGATATCGCATTGGATGAAATCACAAAAATTTCGGGACAAAAACCAAGCATCACGCGAGCCAAAAAATCTATTTCCAACTTTAAATTGCGCCAAGGAATGCCGATAGGGATTAAAGTTACCGTTCGCAGAGACCGCATGTATGAGTTCTTTGAACGCTTGGTTACGATTGCCGCGCCGCGTATTCGAGATTTTCGCGGATTTAACACCGCGGCGTTTGACGGCCATGGAAACTATAACTTGGGTCTTAAAGAGCAACATATTTTTCAAGAAATAGATTTAGAAAAATCAACCCAGGCGCGCGGCATGAATATATCGATTGACACCACAGCTAAAACAGATGAAGAAGCGAAATCGTTACTTGAATTTTTAGGGTTCCCGTTCAGGAAAAAAGATGGGGGTAAGAATTAACAATGGCAACAATCGCATGGATAGCTAAAATGAAGAAGCCGCAGAAGTTCGCAACGCGGTATCGCAACCGTTGCAGTCAATGCGGCAGAGCCCGCGGATTTTATAGAGATTTTGGATTGTGTCGTATTTGCTTTAGAAACCTTGCTTTGCGAGGTGAGATACCCGGAGTTAGAAAATCAAGTTGGTAAATTATGAACCCATTAGCAAACTATTTTACTTCCCTACGCAATGCCAGCGCCAAAACATTAGAAAAGGTGGATGTTCCCTATTCTAAAATAAAGCTTGGAGTTTCCAAGATTCTAAAGGAAGAAGGGTATATCCAGAGCTTTCGCATTATGGAAGAGAATCAAATGCGCTTTATTCGAGTACAGTTAAAATATACCCCCGATCGGCAAGCCATTATTAAAGGGTTAAAGATGGTTTCTAAACCGGGCTTAAAAATCTATCAAAAGTCGAAAAAGCTGCCACGAGTTCAAGGAGGAATGGGAATTGCGATTCTTTCTACCTCCAAAGGTCTTATGACGAACCGTAAGGCCAAACTTGAAAATGTAGGCGGCGAAGTTTTGTGTAAGGTCTGGTAATATGAGTAGAATTGGCGCAAAAATTATAATCGTTCCGGAAAAAGTGACCGTCCAGATACAGGGAGACCTTTTGGAAGTAAAAGGTCCCGTGGGAACTCTTTCTAAGAAGATACCTGAAACAATCCAGGTTAAAATTGATAAAAACCAAATGAGTGTGGTCATTCATGGCGAAAATTCGGTAACGGCGCAAAGTCTTCATGGTTTAACCCGAACTTTAATTAACAACATGGTTCAAGGGGTGGTTCAACCGTGGAAAAAGGATTTAGAAATTCAAGGAGTCGGTTATAGAGCGACTAAAAATGGGCAAATCCTTAATTTGCAATTGGGGTACTCCCATCCTATAGATTTTAAAGTTCCACAAAATGTTCAATTTAACGTGGATGCGAAACAGGTCCTTATATCTCTTTCCAGCCCCGATAAAGAACTCTTAGGAAACACAGCGGCGCAAATTAGATCGTTAAGACCGCCGGAACCGTACCAAGGGAAAGGCATTCGTTATGCCGGTGAACATGTCGTGCGGAAAGCCGGAAAGGCCGCCGCTTCGGTGGGAGCGGGCGCAGGAGCTAAAAAATGAGCACAAACGTATTAGAGCGGTACCAATTTAGAAAAGATAGAGTACGAAAAAAAGTTTTTGGTGTGACGGCAAAACCCAGGCTTTCTGTCTACAGAAGTTTAAAGCATATCTATGCTCAAATTATAGATGACAGCCTTGGGGTTACTTTAGTGAGCGCCTCTTCTTTAGAGATAGAAAAAAAATCTAAAGAACCGTTAAAAAGTGAAATAGCAAAGAAGGTAGGCGAACTGATTGCAGAAAAGGCAAAAGCAGCATCGATCCAGCAAGTAGTTTTTGATAGAGGGGGAAGAATCTATCATGGTCGCGTAAAATCCTTAGCGGATGGAGCTAGGGAAAAAGGACTTCAATTTTAATGAGAATAGATGCAACAGGACTTAATTTAAAGGACAGTGTGATTGCGGTAAACAGAGTCGCCAAAGTAGTGAAGGGTGGAAAACGGTTTTCTTTTAACTGCCTTGTGGTCTCCGGAGATGGGCAAGGGCATGTGGGAGTTTCTTTGGGAAAAGCTAAGGAAATTCAAGCGGCTATCGCGAAGGCTTCCGCGCGATCGCGAAAAAACTTAATTCATGTTCCTTTAGTGAATACGACAATCCCTCACGAAGTCATAGGAAAATTTGGAGCGGGAAAACTGCTCATAAAACCTGCGAGTCCCGGAACAGG
>JAHFCA010000083.1 GCA_023249715.1 Elusimicrobiota bacterium | reverse complement strand
ATAGTCGCTTCCTTAAGCGTAGCGATGTTTTGGGGAAGAGAAGCGATCCATTCTAAATTCTTCCCCTCTACCTCATTCCCATAAAAACGGGGATCGAGATGAGACAGATTATTGGCTGGATTCCCGCTTTTGGGAAAATCTAGGAAATTGGGGAAATTGGCGCCTGTCACCAATTGTTTCCCAGCGGAGGGGAGCTGGGCCAGGAGGGTTTCTGGTTCCCGCCTTAGTTCTTTGGCGGCGGCTCGCCGTTCTTCCCACAGGTTCGCCTCGGCAAAAGGAGCGCTAACCGTGGTAAATAAAAAACTAACGGCGATAAATAGACCCGTTAGCTGCAAAAAATTTCTGTTCTGTTTACGAATCCAAAAATGAACCATAACTCCTCCCTCAAGGAATTTAAAACTTACTCAATCTCAATTTGTTTAGTGTAGTAAAAAAGGGGGAAGCCCGTCTCAAACTTTTTGTAACTTTTCTGTAACATTTTTGTAATGTTACATTTTAAAGTGAGTAAGATAAAAAATAGAAATATCTTGTATTTTTATTTTTTATCATGTAACTTTAAATTGATAATTCACTTCATCATAAGGAGGATTGAAATGAGTGTAACAGTTTCCAGCAGAGGACAAACAGTTATTCCGGCCGAAATTCGAAAGCGATATAAAATAGGGATTAAGTCTCGTCTTGAATTTATAGACGCAGGGAAAGAAATTATTATCGTTCCTATCCCGACAAATAGTTTTGCTCATTCCAGAGGAGCGCTAAAGGGAATTTCAACAAAAGACCTTATGTTAGAAAGAAAAAAACAACGCAGGCAAGAACATGGAAATCGATAAGCGTTTTTCCTGTATTTTCGACACTTCCGCGCTTATTACCTATTTAGCTAATGAATCGGATGCAAACCGCGTAGCATTGTTAAAGGAAAAAGCCGCACTACCCTTTATGGCGCTATCGGAACTCTATTATCTAATTTGGCGGCGTCTAGGCAAAGCCGGAGCAGATAACACCTATGGATTGGTAAAGAGTTGGGATTTGCCAATCTTATATCCCAATGAACGAATTATCCTAACTGCGGGGAGATTTAAAGACGTCTATAAGTTAGGAATTGCGGATAGTTATATTGCGGCATTTTCTTCCGTTTATAATGTGCCTCTAGTTAGCAAAGATCCCGACTATGAAGAACTAATTGTGGAGTTAGAACTGATTAAGTTAAAGTGAATTTTAAGGTATGCGCCCTAGTGGGGCCGACGGCGTCGGGGAAAAGCGCGGCGGCTCTAGAACTTGCCAAAAAAGTTTCCGGGGAAATTGTGAACGCGGATTCGCGCCAGATTTATAAATATATTCCCATTGGCTCTACCCAGCCGGATGCCGCCGCATTTAAAGCGGCGCCGCACCACCTCTACGGATTTTTAGACCCCAAAGAATCCTATAACGCCGAGGAATATTCTAAAACAGCTAGAAAAATAATTCTGGAAATTCTGGCTCGAGGGAAAAGCGCTATCGTAGTGGGGGGAACAGGGTTCTATGTGCAAGCCCTGTTCGACGGGCTCAGCCCGCTCCCTCAGAGCGATAAAAATACGCGCGCCCAATTACAAAAACTTTTAGAAGAGAAGGGGCGCCAATTTTTGCACGATGCATTGGCGCAAGTAGATCCTATTTCGGCCAAAACAATTCCCTATCAAAATAGCCAACGCGCTTTACGAGCGTTGGAAGTCTACCGCATAAGCGGAAAACCTATTTCTCAATGGCGCCAAGAGTCTAAAGGGGAAAAGTTTTCTGTTGAACCTAAATTCTTGGGATTGAGCTGGAATAGAGAGGAATTGAGAGAACGAATTCGGGAAAGAACAAAAAAAATTCTAACGGGGATCCTAGAAGAATCGCGGTGGCTTAAATCCCACGGATATACCCTACGCGATCCCGGACTTAGCGGTTTGGGCTACAAACACTGCTTTCAATTCCTGGAAAAAAATATAACTAAAGAAAAACTCTTTGATCTCATTTATTTAGACACCGTTCACTACGCCAAACGCCAAATGACCTGGTTCAAAAAAGACCCCCGAATAAATTGGTTGCGAGCAGAATCCTTAAGAAATTCCATTGAAAATCTGTTCACTTTTAATCTTAAATGAAATTTAAGCGAAAATACCTTGACAATACAGTAAACGGGCTGTATAATCTGGCTATACATGGATATCGTATTTCCTCCCAGTGAATTCGACTGGAATAAACATAATGTAGAACATGCAAAAAGGCACTCTGTGGGGCCTTCTGAATCTGAAGAACTATTTTTTAATCCAGGGTTCAAGTTTGTTCAGGACCCAACTCATTCAAAAACAGAAGAACGTTTTATCGCAATCGGAGTGACAGATTCAGGCAGGCATCTTTTCGTATCCTTTACATTTAGAGGATCCCGAGTGCGAATTATAACAGCAAGGGATATAAGACAGAAAGAGAGGAGAAAATATCATGAAGAGAAAACTAAGAAAAGCTCCTGAGCTTAAGAGTGAAGATAAGGTAGCTTTGTTTTGGGCTAAACACAATTCGACAGATTTTGTGAATTGGTCCGATGCGAAGAAAGGCTTATTCCCAAATTTGAGGCCCTCGACTCGCCCCATCCCATTAAGACTACCGGTTTCCACGATCGATCGCGTGAAAGTTATCGCCCATAAGAAGGATGTTCCCTATCAATCCCTTGTGAAGCTTTATATCGCAGAAGGAATTGAAAGAGAAATAACTTCACACTCCGGAAGAAGATAGAGACCTTTGAAATTTTGGCTGACTAAAATTAGTTTAATTGCCGGATTAGCGGCAGCAAAAAAACGGGGAGTGAGTGTGGAGGTGATTTTAGACCAGAATGTGGACTACGTGGCGCTCCGGACAAAAGATATAAAAATGGTGACAGGAAAAAATTGGGAAGCTTATTTTAAGAATTGTAATTGAAATAGTGTTGTATTTACATTATACTAACATTGTATATACAATAAAACGGAGGTGATGGATATGACTAAGCATCTGACAATGCATGGAAATAGCGCCGCGCTAGTGATCGACAAACCGATAATGAATCTTTTACGGATTGATATGAAAACTCCCCTAGAGATAACAACGGATGGGGCTAATTTAATTATATCTCCTATTCGAAGCGCATCCCGTGAAAAGAAATTTAGAAAGGTATTACACCAAGTAAATGTTGATCACAAACGCACCTTATCTAAACTAGCGTGAAACGCTCGCTAGAATTTCTTACCCTTCCTGAAGTCTTAAAAATCCATGAAGACCAGATTTTTAGATATGGAGGTTCCCCGGAAATAAGAGATATTAAACTTTTAGAATCCGCGGTTCATACTCCTGAACAGACCTTTGGGAGAGAATATTTACATGGAGATCTTTTTTCCATGGCAGCAGCTTATGCTTACCATATTTCACAAAATCATCCTTTTGTAGATGGAAATAAAAGAACAGCTCTTGCAACTTCTCTTACATTTTTAGGACTAAATAGAATTAGAATTAAAGATCAGAAAAGAAAATTATATGATTCTATTCTTGAAATAAGCCAAGGGAAAATGAATAAACATGAGTTTGCCGGTATTCTTCAAACCTTAGCTAAAAAAATAAATATTAGAGAATCTTTGGAAACTTTAGAAGATGTGGGAATAGAAAAATTAGCCGAACGACGGTTACATCGATTTGGCAGAAAAAAAGCCCTGTCGCATGAACAGTTCTGGAAGGCAGCGTTTAAATTTTCCCATCATTAATGGCGAGAACTGAAAAAGTTTTTTTGGTGGGGGTACATGTAAAAAGCGAGAAGAAAAACTTGTTGGAATCCCGGAAATCCTTGGAAGAGCTGGGATTATTGGCGCAAACCGTAGGGGGAACGGTGGTGGGGGAGTGCGTTCAATCCCTGGAGAGCCCGGTAAGCGCCACGCTTATAGGAAAAGGGAAGGTGAGTGAGCTCGAAGCACGGTATCACCGCGGGGAATTTAATACCCTTATCTTCGATGAAGAATTAAAACCAGCCCAACATAAAAATTTAACCGAAATTATTCCGGCAAAAATTTTAGACCGCACGCGGCTTATTCTAGACATCTTCGCTAAGCGAGCTCGAACAAAGGAAGGACTCTTACAGGTGGAAATGGCCCAACTTTCCTACCTGCTTCCCCGAATGACGGAACGGTATGGCCGCTTTGAACAGCAGGTGGGCGGCATTGGAACCCGGGGCCCCGGGGAAAGAAAACTGGAAGTGGAATCCCGCCATATTCGCGACCGGATGGCGCGTATAAAAAAAGAGATAGAAAGCGTACGGACGCAGAGAGAGGTCGCGCGCGAAAGAAGAGTGAGCATCCCCTTGCCGACCGTGGCTTTGGTGGGGTACACCAACGCGGGGAAATCGACTCTCCTTAACAAATTGGTGGAGCTCCATGGAAATTTAAAAGATCCGGTTTACGCGGACAATAAACTTTTTGCCACATTAGATCCCACTACCAGGCGCGTGCGGCTCCCTTCCAGCCGCTGGGCTCTTTTTACAGACACCGTTGGCTTTATAAAAAAATTACCCACCCATTTAGTGGCCGCTTTTCGCGCCACATTGGAAGAAACGCTAAACGCGGATTTGTGGGTGCATGTAATCGACGCGACCGACCCCAACAGAAAAGAGCATGCCAAAACAGTGATAGAGATATTGGAAAAATTGGGGGAAGATGAAAATGGAGTAGATTCCGCCCCCCCTATAGGAGCACAGGGCAGGTTTAACCGGAATGATGACCAGAGGACTCAGATGATTTTGGTTTACAACAAAATGGATCGGGCGCCTAAGAGGGAATGGGCTGCCTTATTAAACGAAGGTTCTAAAATTATAGAAGAGCCCATAACGTTGGCTATCAGCGCCAGTACGGGATTAGGGTTAGACCCACTGTTAGAAGCCGTAGAGGAAAAACTCTCCCGAGAAATGGTGGAAAAAGAGATTGTGCTCCCTTATAGCAAAATGAGCGCGCTGTCTTCCCTGTACCGTTTAGGAAAAGTGGAAAAATTGTCTTCCCATAGTCACGGCCTTAAATTAAATATAAAATTAGAGCGGTCCCATTATTTAAAATTAAAAAGGATACTGCATGACTCTCGCTAACCGAATTACGATTATTCGTATTGCTCTGATCCCCATATTTGTCATTCTATTTTTGCAGCAGGGAAAATACCCTGTTTTGGCCAATTGGACTTTGGCAGTGTTTGCCTTTGCCATCTTTACGGATTTTTTAGACGGGTTAGCCGCCCGACTTAAAAAACAAAAAACCCAGTTAGGCAGCTTTTTAGACCCTTTGGCGGACAAACTTTTACTTTTAGCCACTTTTATTTTGCTCGCCTACACGGGCCGAATAGAATTATGGATTTTTGTGACCGTTTTCTCCCGGGATCTCCTGATTGTGCTCGGCTGGACCATTCTCTATATTCTAACTTCCTCTTCCACCATTGAACCGAGAATATTAGGAAAAATTTCCACATTTTTACAGATGATATCTGCGATTACCCTCTTGTTCCCTATCCCGGAAGTTTTTGCTTACTGGATTGTGCGCGTTATGGTATTTTTTACCATTACTTCCGCCATGGATTACCTTTGGAGCGGGTCCAAGCGGTTGGACCTTATTCCTAAATGACGCTCCCGCTCCTGATCACAGCTGGTTATTTAGCGGGATCTATCCCAACGGCGTATCTTTTAGGCAAGGCCTTTAAAGGGATTGATATTCGAGAACATGGCTCCGGAAACTGCGGGGCGACCAATGTTTTTAGAGTGGTGGGAAAAGGAGTGGGATGGCTCACCCTTTTTTTGGACATCCTAAAAGGATATACCCCTGTTATACTGGTTTTATATTTTTTCCCAGATCAAACTCCTTTGGCGATTGGGACGGGTTTAGCCACCATTATCGGACATAACTGGACCTGTTTTCTTAAATTTAAAGGAGGAAAGGGCGTGGCCACATCCTGCGGAGTTTTTTTAGCGCTCCTTCCCGTTCCCATGCTGATCGCCCTGGGATTTTTTTTAATTGGGTTTCTCTCCACCCGGCATGTATCCGTGGGATCGCTTATTTCAAGCGCGTCGCTGCCACTGAGCAGCTATTTTTTAAAGGAGAACCGCGCCTTGGTTTATTTTGCCATGCTCTGTTCGGTTCTTATTTTTGTTCTTCACGCTAAAAATATCGCCCGCATTATAAAAGGAGAAGAATCTAAAATACATTTCCGATGAATGCCACCACGATTGCCGTCTTAGGAGGAGGTTCATGGGGAGCGACCATTGCGGCTCACCTGGCGAAGAAAAAATATTCCGTGCGTCTTTGGGAATTTGTGGAATCCCAGGTGGAAATTATGAAGCAGACGCGTTCCCTTCCCTTTTTAAAGCAACTGCGAATCCCAGAGTCCGTTTTAATTACCGCGGATATGAAAGCGGCGCTAGAGGGCGCGACTGCGGCGTTTTCGATTGTGCCTTCTCAATTTGTGCGTTCTACCTGGAAAAACGTAAAGAAAGAAAATCCTAAACTGGACGCAGTGGTGAGTTTTTCCAAAGGGATAGAGTTGGAAAGTTTAAAACGGATGTCGGAAATTATAGAAGAAGAATTTCCGGGCGCGCGGGGGAAAGTGGCCGTACTCTCCGGCCCCAGCCATGCGGAAGAAGTGGCGGTGGATATTCCGACTGCGGTGGTCGC
>JAHFCA010000082.1 GCA_023249715.1 Elusimicrobiota bacterium | reverse complement strand
TGGATCGAGTGTAATATCTTTTTTTGATGGGAGGGGTTCTCCTTTAACCAAGCGCCATTCTCCATGCTTAGATCTGTCGCTTGACCTCCCACCATTCCAAGATAACCGGCTCCGTGCGCTACCGCAAGCACCACGTCCGGGAAAGCCGAGCCTGAAACGTTCAAAATTTTACCATTTTTTGCAATTAATTCGAAGGCTAAAGTTAAAAGAGCGTCCCCCGCCAAAATGGCCATCCCTTCTCCATAAACTTTGTGGTTGGTGGGGCGGCCTCTTCTTAAATCATCGTCGTCCATCGCGGGCAAGTCGTCGTGAATGAGCGAATAGGTGTGGATCATTTCCATCGCGCAAGCGCTTTGCAGAACTTTTGTTCCGTTTAAGCCGCAAATTTCGGCTCCAGCCACTGCCAAAATGGGGCGCAACCTCTTTCCCCCGGCAAATAAAGAGTAGCGCATGGCCGCGTTCAGAGTTTGCTTGGAAGCGGGGATAGATTTTTTAAGCGCTGCATCTACCTCCTTTCTCCATTTTTCTAAATAGAGGGAGAGTCGTGGGGTCACGTTAAAAGGGAATTTCTTCGTTTGTTAACAGGGAAGAGCTATCTTTTTCAATTTGAAAGGGTTTGGTTTCAAAAGAATTATCCGAAGTTTTGGTTAAAATTTCCACCTTCTTTTTTGCTTCTTCTAATTTTTTGGAGCAATGCTTAAAGAGAGAAACTCCTTCTTCGTAAAGGGATAACGATTCTTCCAGATCGATATCTCCTTTTTCTAACTGCTCCACGACCTTTTCTAATTTTTTAAGCGCTTCTTCAAATTTGATATTTTTTAAATCTGGGGACGATTCTTTTTTCATGGTTTTGTGCTCCTTACGATGGCGTTAATTTCTCCCTCTTTTAATTGAATGCGAATTTCATTTTGAGGGGATATCTCACGAATAGATTTTAGTATTTTATTTTCCGGAACACTAAAAGCGATGGCGTATCCCCTGGCTAAAACTCCCAGAGGAGAGAGCGCTTCTAAATGGGTGGCTGCGATGGAACTTTTTTCGTTTAAATATTGAAGTTTTCTTTGGATAAGATTCTGGATTTTCTCTTTAAATAATTCTGTTTTTTTCTTTTGCTCTTCTAATTGGGCCTGTGGGGATTGGTGGATGAGTTTAGACCATAAAGCAAACAGATCATTTTTGTTTGCGCTCAATTTTCTTTCCAGACTATGAAGCATTCTTTCTAACGCAATGTCGACAGACTGAATTTTTTCTTCGATAAGGGCTTGAGGTTTGGCGAGGCGGCGCAAATAGTTATCCAAAGTGGCCTGGAGTTCTAATTTATTTTTAACTACCAGCTCTGCCGCAGCCGATGGGGTGGGAGCTCGGAGGTCTGCCACAAAATCGGCAATCGTAAAATCTATTTCATGACCCACGCAGCTAATAATGGGAATAA
Source organism: Elusimicrobiota bacterium (assembly GCA_023249715.1). Lineage (GTDB taxonomy): Bacteria > Elusimicrobiota > Elusimicrobia > 2-02-FULL-39-32 > 2-02-FULL-39-32 > JAHFCA01. The sequence continues at coordinate 5,260 of JAHFCA010000082.1, read as the reverse complement.
CGGAGGCCGCAATCGCTCTCGCCACGATCTCTTCGTTAAAAGACCACAAATCCTCAATGGAACCGCCTCCGCGCCCAACTAAGAGAACATCCAATTCCGGATGCTGTTTGTTTAAGGTTTGGATGGCTTCTTGAATTTCTTCCGCAGAGCCGTTCCCCTGCACTTTTACAGGATAAATGAGAATATGAACATTGGCGAATCTACGGTTAATTACGGTGAGAATGTCCCGAATAGCGGCCCCGGTGGGAGAGGTGACGATGCCAATTTTTTGAGGCAGAACGGGAATCGGTTTTTTACGGGCAGGGTCAAAAAGGCCTTCTAGTTCTAACTTTTTTTTCAGTTGTTCAAAAGCCAGTTGCAGCGCCCCTAGCCCTTTAGGTTCCATCCATTGGGCTAAGATTTGAAAGGATCCTCGCGGGCTGTACAAAGTGATTTTTCCCAGAAGCAGCATTTTAAGCCCGTCTTCTATCTTAAATTTCACTTGGCTCATGACTCCTCGGTAAGCCACGGCGGAAATCTGCGCGTTTTCGTCTTTGAGTGTAAAATAGCAGTGTCCCGAGGAAGCCACTCCTTTAAAGTTACTCACTTCCCCTTCTACCCAGATATCGGAAAATTTTTCTTCCAAAGATTTTTTGGCTAAAAGATTCAGCTCACTGACGGTGTAAATTTTGGGTTTGGAAGATTTTTGCGGTTCAAAATCGAGTTCGTTGAGAGGTTTCATTGTATCTGTACTATTCTTTTCTCGGTAATAACGTAGGAAACGGGGATATCCCGAGAATGGTTGGGCAAGCGGTCCACCAAAGTTTTATCGTAGGTTAATCCCACCGTGAGGCTTCCGCTTAAAAATTTTAAAAAACGGTCGTAGTACCCTTTTCCATATCCCAGCCGATGACCCTTCCTGTCAAAGAGAATTCCGGGAATTAGAAAAAGATCGATGGCTTTGGGTTCTAAAACGGGTTCCATCTCCTTTGGTTCCAAAATGTCATAGGTTCCTTTTTTAAAGTCCTTTAAACTCTTTACTTGGATAAAGTCTATTGTATGATTTTTTTTGTTCACTCGGGGAGCCCCGACTATTTTTTTAAGCGCTAGACATTTCTTTAATAGATTTAAAGTTTCTACTTCAGAACCCGTATGCCTATAGAGACCGATTGATTTAGCCGACTGAAACAACGGTAATTTTAAAAGCCGGCCCATAATCTTTCGGCTGGCTAGTTTTCTTTTTCTTAGAGGGAGGCGGTCTCTAATTATTTTGTAGTGAGATCTTAAATCATTTTTTTTCATGGAAGTTTTTAATTTGAGCTAAACGGGCTTTAAACTTTTTTTCTTCCCCTTCTTCGCTGGGTTCGTAAAAAGTTTTGGGACTCGGCAGATATTCTTGCGGGACCCAGTGATTGGGAAAGTTGTGCGGGTATTTATATCCTTGGCCATGGCCTCTCGCTTGGCGATCTAAGGTGGCATCTTTTAAATGGTTGGGAACGAGGCGCGGCTTCCCGTGGCGAACTTCTTGGATTGCTTTTTCTATGCCCAGATAGACGGCATTCGATTTGGGAGCGAGCGCCACATAGAGCGCCGCTTGGGAAAGCGGAATCCGCGCTTCGGGCATGCCGATCAGTTCCACCGTCTGAAAAGCGCTTAAGGCCACCCCTAAAGCTTGGGGATCGGCGTTGCCAACGTCTTCGCTGGAACAAATAACGATTCTTCTGGCGATAAACCGAGGATCTTCTCCCGCCTCTAACATTTTAGCCAGCCAATAGAGGGTGGCATCGGGATCGCTCCCGCGCATGGATTTTATAAAGGCCGAAATCGTGTCGTAATGTTCGTCTCCCCTTTTGTCGTAGAGGAGCGCCCGTTTTTGGGTTGATTCCTGGGCCACTGTTAAAGAAAAATAAACCCTGCCTTTTGAGTCTGGCGGAGTCGTGAGCGTTCCAATTTCTAAAGCGTTTAAAAGTCTTCGCCCATCTTGCTGACAGGCGATTACAAGATGTTCTCGCGCTTGGGGATCTATCTCTATTTTTAGAGGCGGAACTTTTTCACTGAACGCTTGAATTCCCCGATCGAGAATTAAATTGAGAGCTTCCTCTCCCAGGGGAAGAAATTCATAACATTGAGAACGAGAAATTAAGGCCGCGTTCACATAAAAGAAAGGATTTTCAGTGGTAATTCCAATTAAAGTGATGGAACCTTTTTCAACATCGGGCAAGAGCGCATCTTGTTGGGAACGGTTAAAATGGTGTATTTCATCCACGAGTAGAATTGTTTTTCTTTGGCGCTCTTTCCAACGCAGTTTTGCCATCTCTATTTCTTTTCTCAGCTCAGAGACTCCGGCGGTAACGGCATTGAGCTCGATAAAAACGGATTGAGTTTTTTGGGCAATCAGCCGGGTCAGAGCGCTCTTCCCTGTTCCCGGAGGTCCGTAAAAAATGGCAGAACCTAATCGGTCGGATTCTATGGAACGTCTTAAAAGTTTTCCTGGAGCTAAGAGATGTGTTTGACCCTGGAACTCATTAAAATCTTTAGGAGAACAAAGGTAGGCTAAAGGAACGGAACCATTTCCGGGCTCTTTATTCTCGTGTTGAGAAAAAAGGTCCGGCGATTTTTTTTCACTTTTCATGACTCTCTTTTTCAAGAGCAGAATCGAGCAGATTCATGATATTTTCGTATTTTTTTTCCGAAGATTTTGAGGAGAAGGATTTGTCATCCCTGTCTTGAAAAAGCTCGTCGGCAATGTTGAGGGCGGCCAGCACCGCGATTTTTTGGCTTGAGACAATGTGCGTGGCGTTTTGAATTTCGCGCATTTTTTCTTCCACAAAACGGGCCAGCGAATTGTAATAGAGCGCTTCCGCAGGGTCTCCTAAAATTTCGTAGGTTTGTCCCAAGATATTTACGGGGATTCTTTCTTCGTACATTTTAGGAACTCATCTTTAGTTTATGGAATTGAACGGAGAGTTTTTCCAATTTTTGTTGAACGATTTTGCGTTCGCTTTTTAGTTTGTCCAATTCCGCCAAGATCTTTCTCACTTGCTGGTTTTCTTGTAATAAGAGTTCTCTTTCTTCTGTTAACTCGCGATTGCTTTTGTTAATTTTAGCATTTTGTTCTCGCAAGCTTGCGATAAGTTTTACGCAAAGACGAACCTTCTCTTCTATGGCTTCAACGGTATCCAAATTATTTAGATCTCAATTCCGCTTTAAAAATTTTGTTTAAATGGGAAATAATTTTTTCCCGTAAATTATTTGCCATCACATCTTCTAAGGTGCTGTGAGGGTCTTGGAAGGTTAAAGTAAAGCTAAGACTTTTTTCTTGTTTTTTAGATTTATCCCGATAGACATCAAAAAGGGCGCAGTCCCTTAAAAGTTTTCCGCCGATTTTTTTGATTTCCGATTCTATTTTGGACCAGGGAATTTCTTCTGGGACCCAGATGGAACAATCGCGTTTAATCTTGGGAGTTCTTAGAACAGGATGCATTTTTTGAAAAGGGATGGTGAGCGACTCCAGAACTTCTAAATCTAATTCAAAGAGGGCCACGTCTTCTAATTTTTCTTCTTTGGTGATTTTAGGGTGTAAAAGTCCGCACCATCCTAAGGGAAGTTCTCGGTCCGCTATTTTTAATTCAAAGGAATACTGCGGATGCGTTAAAAATGGAATGGAGGGGTGCTCTGGATTCTCAATCCATTCTGCTTTGGGAATAGAAAAAGTAGAAAAGAGAGTTTCTAAAACTCCTTTTATCCAAAAATAGTCTATCGGTTCTTTATGTTTTAATTTCCAAAAAGGGGATTTCACATTGCCTGTGGCCAAAGCTCCCAACATTGTTTTTTCTACTATTCTCCCCTCTTTTTTATAGTAAACCGTTCCGGTTTCAAAGAGTTTAGCTTCTCGGTTTTGATAGGACGCATTGGTTCTTAAATTTTTTAAGAGTTCTAGGAGTAACGTTGGCCTTAAAGCGGTTTGTTCTTGAGAGAGTGGATTTTCTATCTCAATAAGGCGCCCCGATTCCAAAGGGGAGAGTTCTTTAGACGCAATGAACCCATAATTTAAGCACTCAAAAAAACCTAGAGAAACCATTGCTTGTCTAACGTTACGCAAAAACAAGGTCTGTTTTGTTGAAAAAGAATGAGGGGTTAAAGTGATGTCCCTCCCTTGGGAGGGGATTTTAGTGTAACCAATCATACGGGCCACTTCTTCTATAAAATCAATTTCTTGTTCCAGGTCTAATCTCCAGGGAGGAGATTGGACTTCGATCCTCACGGCATCTTTAGATAGAATGGGAATCGCCAATTTTTGAAGTTGAATAGCAATATCTTCGGGGGTGAGGTGGAGTCCTAAAACCTTATTGAAATGAGCAATTTCAATAGGGTGGATTTTACTTTCTTTAGAAAAAGATTGAATGTTCTGGCCTGGCCCATGAGACCCCGAGGTTAAACTTTCTAAATCTTCGCTCCCTTTCCAACTCCCCATTTCGCAGCTCCAATGGGTAACCCCTCTTTCAAAACGGTAAGAAGATTCTGTGGAGAGGCCAAGTTTTGTGCGGCTTTTTCTGATCGTGGCGCGGTTAAATACAGCGCTTTCCAGTAGAACGGTCCGTGTATTTAGATTCACGGAGGTTTCTTTTCCCCCCATAACGCCGGCAATGGCAACTGGTTTTTTTGCATCGGCAATCACTAAAATTTCTGGATCTAGAGCATACACTTTTCCATCCAGAGCCAGAATTTTTTCGTCGGAACGGGCACTCCGTACCACTATTTTCCCTCCCTCTATGCGGTCCCAATCAAAAACATGCAGGGGTTGTCCGTATTCCAGAAGGATACCGTTTGTTATGTCGACTAAATTATTGATAGGCCGTATCTCGCAGCGGATTAAACGGGTTTGTAATTTTAGTGGAGACGGCGCGACCGTTATATTTTCAAATTTTCGGGCAATATATTGGGGGCAGCTTTTAGGGTCTTCAATAATAACCGAGAGAGAAGAAAATCCAAAATGGGTCTCAAAGATATCTTTCTTTTGGGGTCCCCGTAGGTTTAAGCCGGCCGCGATTTCTCTGGCAATGCCAAAATGGCTTAAACAATCGCTCCGGTTGGGAGTCAATTCAATATCTAAAATCGTGTCTTCTAACGTTACCAATTCTTCGAGAGAAGTTCCTAGAGGAGTTCTTTCTGTAAAAGTCCAAAGCCCCGAAGAGTCTTCCCCTACGCCGCATTCCCGCGCCGAGAGCAACATACCTGCCGACGTTACTCCGCGGATGAGAGCCGCTCTTAATTCTTTCCC
>JAHFCA010000081.1 GCA_023249715.1 Elusimicrobiota bacterium | reverse complement strand
AAACAGCGGCTATAGTTTATTTGGGGAAATACAAGGGGATCACGCGGCTACCATTGGAGTTATGGTCCATGAACTCGGTCACGATTTAGGGTTGCCCGACCTGTACGACCTAAGCAGTTCTAACTCTGGAGTAGGTGTTTGGGACGTTATGTCAAACGGAGCTTGGCAAGGAGGAAATCTCGCGGGCGATACCCCATCCCATATGAGCGCCTGGTGTAAATATTATTTGGGATGGGTTACCCCCTATCAAATTACATATTCTTCAAATTCCACAATCGCGCAAGCTGAGTTCGGGACGGGAAGCGATAAACGAATAAAGCAGTTACTCTCTAATCCGGATGGGGCGGAAATGGATGGAATGGGTGAATATTTTCTGGTAGAAAATAGACAAAAGATCGGATACGATAAATATTTACCTGGAACCGGAATTTTAATCTGGCATATTGATGAATCAATGAATACCAATGTCGATACTTTTGGGACTACCAAGAAATTAGTTAAATTAATTCCCGCGGATAATGGGTTAGATTGGAGTAACGACGGCGATCCTTTCCCAGGAAGTTCTGAAAATCGTACTCTTAACAACGCCTCTTCTCCGAACAGTAAACTCTATGACGGAAATAGCAGTAATGTAAGTATTACTAATATTGGGATCTCGGCTCCGGAGATGACTGCCATTCTTGTTCCCCCCCAACCCGCATTAGCGTTAAGCACGGCTTCTCTCACTTTTACAAACGACGGAATATCGAACACCTCTACTAAAACATTCACTATTTCAAATACTGGAGACAATGATTCTACTCTCTACTGGAAAGTTGCGTCTAACAAATCATGGATTTCTCTTTCCGCTTCCGAAGGAACCCTGGAAAAAGGAGCTCAAATTACGATCACTGTAACCGCCATTAATTCGGGGGTCTACGGTTCCAACAGCGGGATAGTGACAGTTTCGAATCTCCATAGTTCAGAAGCCGATAAAACTATATCGGTGGCTTTAAATAGCCGGGATTTAATTCCACCGGCAAAACTACTCTCTGTTATTGCAAAAACCCATCCCAATCCAAATAAAAGTTATCCCGCTTCTAAGCCGGAATTCACGCTAACCGGACCCGAAGACTCTTCCGGAATTTCCGGTTATTATTGGAAAATAGATTCCACGTCTTCCACTGTTCCCACTTCTCAAGATAATTTTTCTAATTCTTCCGCAATATCCGTTTCCAACGCCTTAGACGATGGCACCTGGTATTTTCACGCGGTCGCTAAAGATGGAGCAGGCAATGTGGGAATAGAAGCCTATCACCAACCCTTTATCATTAAGACAAGTATCGATGTCTCTAAAGAAAATTCTTTTGAAACGGGAGATGGCGTTCTGGTAGAAATTCCCGCTGGAACGCTTTCCAATCCCACACAAATTTTAATTGAGAAAAAAACCACCGCTCCCGCCCCCACGGATTCCACTATTAAAGAAACTAAAATTTATAGAGAAATAAAACTGGCCGATGGAACCAAAAGTTTTACCAAAGACGTTACGGTAACCATCCCTTATGCGGAGAGCGACATCAGTGGACTAAACGAAAAAGAACTCCGCCTCTTTTATTATGATGAGAACAAAAGCAAGTGGCAACTGATTGAAAATTCCAGCGTTGATACCGCCAACAAAAAAGTGATAGGAAAAGTGAACCACTTTACCCTCTTTAGCGCCATGCAATATAGCTCCGCTTCTACCATTCCCAATAATATTTTAATTTACCCAAATCCATATCGTCCCTCTCTAAGCAGCCATTTAGCAAATGGGATTTCAGTTACAGGAACTCCCGCCTATTCGGACTTAAAAATCTATACTCTTTCCGGAGATTTGGTCAAACAATTAAGAGATGACGATGGAGATGGATCAATTTCTTGGGACGGTAAAAACGAGGTTGGGAATTCTGTTGCCAGCGGTGTCTATTTTATCTATCTCCACTCCGAAGGGAATACCAAACTCCTCAAACTCGCCATCCAACGATAAACCAACCAAATTAATTTATGGTAGAATTTAACCCGGATATTGCGTTAGAAAATGAGAACCGAGATGAAAAAGAGTGATGTTTTTTTGAAACAAAAAAGTGAGAGAATAGTTAAAACTATTCGCGAACTTTTTTGTGAAGAAAAAATATCGCTATTTTTCGTCGAATTCCATTTTCTAACGCAATATCCGGGTTTAAGGGTTATTCGTAGGGCCCGTAGCTCAATTGGATAGAGCATCTGCCTTCTAAGCAGAAGGAAGGCGTTCGAATCGCCTCGGGCCCACTAGATTTATTTTTTGTTAAAGATCCCAATCTTTTTTGCGCTAACCCGCTTATTTAGTTTATGCTGATAAAGCCATAGTAGGAATGACTTTATCAGCATAAACTTTTATATTGAATGTCTAGTCGGATGGCTGCTTTATGAAGTTTAGTGTCGCTCGTCCATAAAAGAGCTCTGGAAAGCAATGCGGAGGCTAATAGATGGGCATCTATCCAACCTATTCCCGTTCCATAGAGTTGTCTAGTTTCTATAAATTTAAGAATTTCCCCATCTTCTAATGTCTTTGCCAAAGGAAGTGTTTGGAGAAGACCAAGAATTTCTTTTCTGTTTTTTAAATGGCCCAAGGATATCTCTCCAATGATATAAGGGTGACACAGCGCCATCCCCTCTACCAATACACGTTCAAATTCAGATTGTCTATTACGGAAGTGATTTATCCAAATGGAAGTATCAACAAGAATCAGGAAGGTTTACCTAAAGACCTTCTGCGAGGAATGGATCGAATAAATTTTTCAGTCCCGCCTAATTCGGCAAGGCGCTTACCGCTTTCGAACGCAATTAAAGCTTTTAAACCCCGATGTACTAACGAAGTTTTTTCCGTAATACCCGTGAGTAAGCTAGCTTTTTTTAGCATAGAATCATCGATATTGAGAGTTGTCTTCATATGTATAAGTATGTATTAAATATACATATCTGTCAAGTACGAACATGGCGACGGATTTGGCGGTCGATGTCCCGTTTTTTTATCTCTTCGCGGCGGTCTTCTGTTTTTTTACCTTTAGCAAGGCCAACCTGAACCTTCACCATGCCTCTCTTAAAATAAAGTTCTAAAGGTACCAGAGTGCATCCCTTCAATTGAATTTCTTTGCAAAGACGTTCAATCTCTTTTTTATGCATGAGGAGCTTCCGGGTACGGGTAGGTTCATAATCTCCCAACGTATATTGAGGATAAGGCGGGATGTGCGTGTTCATTAGATAAATTTGATCCTTATCTATGCGCACAAAGCCTTCTTCTATATTGGCTGCCCCGTTGCGCAACGATTTTACTTCGTGGCCCAAGAGCGCAATGCCTGCTTCGAAGGATTCTAGAATAAAAAACCGCTGTTTCGCCTTACGATTTTGTGAGATGATTTTAATGGGCGAGGATTCTTTTTTAGTCATAAATAATGGTGGACAGGGCGGGAGTTGAACCCGCATGACCTAACGGTCACACCGCCCTGAACGGTGCGCGTATGCCAGTTCCGCCACCTGTCCAACGGGGCTCATTTTAGTACATTTTAAGAGCTAGATTCTAGAGTTAAGCGCGGGGATGGGCGCTCGCATAGACTTTGCGAAGGCGCTCTACAGACGTGTGCGTATAAATTTGCGTTGTGGCTAAATTTTTGTGCCCCAGCATTTCCTGAACGGATCTCAAATCGCAGCCGCGATCCACTAAATGCGTGGCAAAGGTGTGGCGCAGCATATGAGGATTTACATTTTTGTGTAAGGAAGTTTTACGAATAAGTTGCCCCAACACTTTTCTGGCGCCCCGAACACCCAATCTTTTCCCCCGCGCGTTTAAAAAAAGCGGACCGCTGCCGGAGGCGGATTCAAACGGGCGATGCGTCTCCTCTAAATATTTTTTTACCGCCTTCATCGCAAAATCTCCCACGGGAAGAACTCTTTCTTTACTCCCCTTTCCAAATACTCTCAAAACTCCGTTCCACAGATCGCAATCTCCCACATTGAGCCGCGTCAACTCTTCTATGCGTAGACCCGCGGAATAAAGAATCTCTAAGAGCGCGTTATCCCGTGTTTTAAAACGGTAATTCAGATGATCCACATCCGTTAACAGGTGATCTACCTCTTTCTCCGTTAAAAATTTAGGTAAATGCTTTTCTCTTTTGGGGGAAGGTAAATAGTTAAAGGGGTTCGTCTCCAACAAATTTTCCCTCATTAAAAAATTAAAAAAGGAGCGGAGCGTGGCCAGCCTGCGGCAAAGAGTGGCCGCGCTGAAATTTCTTTTTAACAAACCGGACCAATATTCCCGAATCGTTAAGCGTAAATGGCGGAAATGGGAAATGTCGAGAAACGATTTTTTAAGAAATTTTTGAAAATCTTTTAAATCGTTTTGGTAGGCAATCAGGGTATGCTGCGAAACCGCTTTTTCTGCCCGTAAATAGAGTAAGAAACGTTTGCTGGTGAGCTCTAAATCTATGGCGTTACTCAAGGACGTCCGCAGGATCTAGAGTTTTTGCAGACTTAATGTTTCTGCATTTAGGAAACCCGGAACAGGCTAAGAAAGGGCCTCTTTTCCCGATCCTCAACAACAGCATGCTCTTGCACTTTTCGCACTTCAGTTTTGTTTTTTTAGGTTCAGGCCGAACGATCTTCTTTCCTTCCCGATCTAAGCTATAGGTATTCCTGCAATTAGGATAAGCGCTGCAGGCCAAGAACTTTCCTCTCCGGCTCATCTTAACCACCATGGAGCTCCCGCACTTTTCACATTTTTCTTCACCCTCTGTAGGGACTACTTTATTGCCTTGTGTGTCTAAAGAGACTTTGTGACGGCACTTGGGGAAATTTTCACACGCTAAATATTTTCCAAACCGGCTCTCTCGGAGCAATAGCTTTCCGCCGCATTGCGGACAAACCTCTCCGGAATCCTTGGGGACCAGTTTTACTTTTTTCATCGACCCCTTGGCCGCTTCTAAATCCTTTTCAAAAGTATCATAAAATTCCCCCACTACAGAGGTCCACTTTAGTTCCCCTTCCGCCACCTGGTCGAGTTTTTCTTCTATTTTCGCGGTAAAACCTTTATCTACAATTTCCGGAAAATGGTCGATGAGCTGCTGGTTAACTAATCTCCCCAGTTCCGTGGGATAAAATCTTTTTGTTTCTAACCGAACATAGTTGCGAGATTGAATGGTATCCAAAATAGGAGCGTAGGTGGAAGGACGGCCAATTCCATTTTGTTCCAACGCTTTAATTAGGCTCGCCTCATTATAGCGAGGAGGAGGCTCCGTAAAATGCTGCTTTGGGTGAATTCCCAAATTCTTAAGATCTTCTTCCTTATGCAGAATGGGTAATTTTTTATCTTTAGACTCTTCTGAAGTTTCCTCCGTTTCCAGCTCCACTCCATAGACTTGCAAAAATCCTGCTTCCTTTAAAGTAGACCCATTCGCCCGCAAAAGCCCGGAATCCGCTTCGGCCTGGCAAATAATCTCCGCGGTGACGGTATCGTATAAAGCATCCGCCATTTGGCTGGCAAGGAATCGCCGCCAAATAAGCTCATACAACTTAAATTGATCGGAGGTTAAATAGGATTTTATCGCTTCGGGGTCTCTAAAAACAGACGTGGGCCGAATCGCCTCGTGCGCCTCCTGCGCCGATTTAGATTTTGTTTTATAAAACCTGGTTTGGGGCGGCAAGCTTTCTGCGCCAAATTTTTTTGCGACATATTCCCGCGCCTCTGCTTGAGCTTCTTTAGCTACGTTGAGAGAATCGGTGCGCATATAGGTAATAAGCCCTATTACATCTTCCCCAATTTGAACCCCTTCGTAAAGAGATTGCGCCACAGCCATGGTCCGTTTAGCGGAAAAACCTGCTCTGGCCGAAGCGTCTTGGGCCAATGTAGAGGTCATAAAAGGCGGATAGGGACTTCTTTTTTTCTGTTTTAATAGGATATCCCGAACTTTGTATCCCGCAATTTTTAGACGTTCAACAATATCTCCGGAAGTCCCTTCCGATTGGATATCTAACTTTTCTAACTTTTTCCCTTTCCACTCCACCAACTGCGCGAAAAATGGAAAACGCTTTTTGTCCTTGGTATTTTCCAATTCAACTTCTATGGACCAATATTCCTGGCTCTTAAATTTTTCGATCTCTTCTTCTCGTTCGCAAATTAGGCGCACGGCAACGGACTGAACCCGCCCTGCTGAGAGCCCTCGTCTAATTTTTTCCCACAAAAGAGGAGAGAGTTTGTACCCCACAATGCGGTCTAAAACCCGGCGAGCCACCTGCGCGTCCACCAGATGCTGATCGATATCCCGAGGGGACTTTAACGCCTCTTGGATCGCATCCCGAGTAATTTCGTGGAATGTAATACGGTGTGTTTTCTCTTTAGGCAGCTTTAATATGTCCGATAAATGCCAGGCAATCGACTCCCCTTCCCGATCATAATCGGTAGCCAGATAAACGTGATCGCATTCTTTACACGCCTTCTTTAACGCGGGCACAATTTTTTTCGCTTTAGGAAGAATTTCATACGTCGGTTCAAAATCTTTTTCGACATCAATTCCAAACTTCCCTTTGGGAAGATCCTGCACATGGCCAAAGGAACTCTTTACAATAAAACCTTTTCCTAAATATTTAGATAGGGTTTTTTCTTTGGTAGGAGACTCTACGATAAGCAAATTTTGGTCTTTACTTTTTTTAGATGCGGCCATATCTTCCTCCGGGAAGCGGCTGAACGGCTCCCTTTCTTTCT
>JAHFCA010000080.1 GCA_023249715.1 Elusimicrobiota bacterium | reverse complement strand
TTATTGAGGCGATCTGGAAAATTGGTGGCCATGGCATCGACGCCTGCCCGGATAAGCTCCTGCATCTCTTTTTCTTCGTTAACCGTCCACGGTGCCATAAAAAGTTTTTGCTGGTGCGCTTTTTCTACCAGAATTTGGAACGCTAAATTTCTACGAGGAAAAATAGCGTCCGCTGCCACCTGCCGGGCCGTATAACAAGGATCTTCTAAAGGTTCATTATAGAGAATACCCGTCAGAACGGTTGCATCTAAAAGTTTGGCTCGTTTTACCACGCCTTGGTCAAAAGAAATAAGAATGACCCTCGGAGCCATACCGGTTTTATGGACCGTTTCTAAAACTCTATCTTCTATATTGAGATAGCGGATAGGGTCATTTTTAATTTCTATAACGAGCCCAACTGGCAACCCCAAATTACTTTTTTGCTCTTTGACCCATAACAGCAATTCTTCCAAGAGAGGAACTGTTTCCCCTTTAAATTTTTTGGAGTGCCAAGAACCGGCATCTAATTTTTTTATATCGGAAGCATTAAAATCTTTAATAAACCCCCGGCCATTAGTGGTCCGTTCTAAGCGTTCATCGTGCATCACGATACCCTGGTTATCTTTCGACAAGTGCACGTCGCATTCAAGGAAATCGGCCCCCATTTCGAGCCCTAGCTTAAAGGAAGCAAAACTGTTCTCCGGGGCATGGGCCATGGCCCCGCGGTGGCCAACAATCCAGGTTCCTCGAGGGGAGCGTTCGTTAAATTTGAACATCGTTCTAATAATATATCAGATTTTTATGATAAAATTTCTTCTATGATCGAAAAATTTTTATTGAATCGGTTTACCTACCAGGGAAGTGGCGCCGGATTTAAGTGCGACGTTGTCACACTTCCCAACAAGAAAACCGCTTCTCGAGAATATCTTACCCACGCGGGAGCGGTAGCCATTCTTCCTTTTTTGGATTCTCCTAAAAAAGTTCCTCTTTTAAAATGCAGATTGGTGCTCGTAGAACAGTTTCGTTATCCCGTGCGCAAAATTACAGAAGAACTCCCCGCGGGAAAATTGGATGGGAACGAACCCCTTTTAAAATGTTTATCTCGAGAACTTAAGGAAGAGACGGGATATTCTTCTAAAAAATACCACCCCCTCTTAAGCTATTGCCCCACCCCCGCCTTTTCCCAGGAAGTCATCCACATCTACTGGGCAGAAAATTTAATTCAGGGAAAAAGCCACCCCGATGAAGATGAATTCCTGCGGGTAAAAATAGACACCTTCGGCAATGTTCTTAAAAAAATTCAACAAGGAAAAATTAGGGATTCCAAAACCGTCATTGGAATCCTCGCCTATTCCGTATTTTATAAGAGTTAACCCGAATGATTCAGTTGGAAGCGAGAACCGAGAATGAAAAGATGGCTTTTTTTTCGAAACAAAAAAGTGAGAGAATAGTTAAAACTATTCTCGAACTTTTTTGTGAAGAAAAAATGCCATATTTTCATTCGAATTCCGCTCTCCAACTGAATCATTCGGGTTAAAATTTCCAACGGGAAAGTTCGGGGAGAAAAGAGCTGCAGGTAGAATCGATAGTGAGCGGAGTTACGGAAACTTTTTTGGCTTTTACGATGGCGATATCCGTTCCCCCCTCCGGAATTCCTTTGGGCATCACGCCCGCTAACCAATAGTATGGGTTCCCTCTGGGATCTACGCCCGAAGGAATTTCGTTGCCGTAAATGCGACGCCCTAAGCGAGTAGCCAAAATTTCCATTTTTTTACCATTCATCGGTGGGACATTGATATTTAAGAAAACTCGGCTAGGCAGCTTTTTCTTTAATACAGATTTTGCCACTCGCTGAGCCACTGCGGCCGCTCGCAAATAATCCTCTCGTTTAGCGCGAATAACAGAAATAGAAAATGAGGGAATGCCAAGCATAGCGCTTTCCCTGGCCACCGCCACCGTTCCAGAATAGATTGCGTCTTCTCCCAAATTGGCGCCGTTATTGATGCCGCCAATCACCAAATCTACTTTTTTATTCTTAAAAAATTCGTGAATGCCAAACTTTACGCAATCGGCCGGAGTTCCGTTGGTGATATAAACATGTATAATTTTTTTCGAATTTATTTCGACAGGAACTTCTTGCACTCGGAAAGGTTTATGTAGAGTAATAGAATGGCTGGCAGCCGAACGTTCGTTATCGGGAACAATAGCCACCACCTCTCCCAAAGGGCGCAAAGCGGCGAGCAACGGCTTTAAGCCTTCGGCGTAAATTCCATCATCGTTAGAAACTAAGATACGCGGCATAACTCCATTTGTTTTAAAAGTAGCTCTTTTAATTTTTGCACGGCGAGCGCCCGGTGGCTCACCCTATTTTTTTCTTCTAAAGACATCTCGGCAAAAGTTTTTTTACACTTTGGCACATAGAAAACCGAGTCGTAACCAAACCCCTGAGTTCCTTTTAATTCTTTAAGGATAACCCCCTCTATTCTGCCTTCTACCATCTTTTCAAATTTTTTTTGTAGATCGATACAGGCGATCACACACCTAAACGTGGCAGACCTATCGGATTCTTGGGCTAAAAGCTGAATTAATTTTTTATTGTTGTCCTTATAACTACAAGCCTCTCCCGCAAAACGAGCCGAATAGACACCCGGCGCTCCATGTAACGCTTTCACTTCTAAACCCGTGTCATCCGCGATAGTAAACAAGCCAGACTTTGTTGCGTAGCCCAGAGCTTTTTTAAGCGCATTTTCTTCTAACGTTTTGCCGTCTTCTATGGCCGGGGGGATATTAGGAAAATCGTTTAACGTTCTAATTTGTAACGGAAGACCGGCTAATAAATCCGCAATCTCCTTCGCTTTATGGCAGTTGTGAGTTCCGATGAGTATTTCCTTCACGCTTTTATGGTTTGCTTTTGTTTTAAAAGGTTGAGGGCGGATCCCGCTTTAAACCATTCAATCTGTTCCTGCGTTAAACTATGCCGCAGGGCAATTTCATCTTCGGTGCCATCTTCGTGCAATAGCCAAGCGCTGAGCATTTTACCGGGAGCCAACTCTTTTAAATTGGGAATGGTGATTAAATCTCTTTCCAAAATTTTATCGTAATCCTTAGGTTCCACAAAAGTTAAAGGAAGAATGCCCTGTTTTTTTAGATTGGTTTCATGGATGCGCGCAAAACTCCGCGCAATAATAGCGGCTGCCCCTAAATGGCGCGGGGACATGGCCGCATGTTCCCGAGAGGAACCTTCTCCATAATTTTCATCTCCGATCGCCACCCACTTCAACCCTAACTCTTTATACTCCCGGGCAATTTTATTGAGCGGAGCATTCCTTTTTTGTGAGACAATATTGCTTCCGCTTCCTGCGTCTTCGCTAAAAACATTAATAGCGCCTAAAAAAAGATTGTCGCTAATTTTATCCAGGTGCCCCCTATATTTTAACCACGGCCCTGCCGGAGAAATGTGATCGGTTGTGCATTTTCCCTTCGCTTTAAGCAGAACCGGCAGCTCCACAAAATCTTCTCCATCCCATGCGGGAAAGGGATTTAAGAGCTGCAATCTTTGGCTATCGGAGGCTACTGCGATAGAGACCGCGCTGCCATCTTCCGCGGGAGCGCAATACCCTGTTTGAGATGCAACAAATCCTTGAGAAGGGATTTCCTCTGCCTTATGGGGAGAGTTCAGTTTAACTTTTTTACCGTCCGCTCCTTCCAGAGTGTCCGTCAACGGATTAAAACTTAACCTGCCCGCTAACCCAAGAGCCACTACAATTTCCGGGCTGGCAATAAAAGCGAGCGTCTCCGCATTGCCATCATTTCTTTTAGGAAAATTTCTATTGAAAGAAGTTAAAATACTGTTTTTCTCTCCCACTTTTACATCGTCCCTTTTCCATTGGCCTATGCAGGGGCCGCAAGCGTTCGCCAAAACTTTGCCCCCTACTTCTTCAATGGCTTGGAGTTGGCCGTCTCGTTGAATGGTTTTAAAAATTTGTTCAGAGCCGGGGGAGACCCAAAAAGGGATAGGAGCTTTTACATGGGCAGCGGCAGCTTGCGTAGCCACATCGGCGGCCCGGGTTAAATCTTCGTAAGAAGAATTCGTACAACTGCCAATTAAAGCAGCAGAAATTTTATCCGGGTAATTTTTTTCTTTAACCTCTTGGGCTAACTTAGAAATGGGACGGGCTAAATCGGGAGTATGAGGCCCCACCACATAGGGTTCTAAACTCGAGAGATCTATTTCTATAATCTGATCGTAAAAATCTTTGGGACTCTTTAGAACTTCATCGTCAGCTTTTAAATTTTCTCTATTTTTGTTCGCGAGATCGGCCAAATCCCCCCGTTGGGTGGCTCTTAAATATTTTTCCATGCGAGCATCATAAGGGAAAATGGAAGTAGTCGCACCCAGCTCTGCTCCCATATTGGTAATAGTGGCTTTGCCGGTACAGCTTACGGATTCTGTTCCCGGACCGAAATATTCAATAATTTTATCCGTTCCCCCTTTGGTTGTTAAAATTCCACAAAGGTAAAGGATAATATCTTTAGGGGAAGCCCAGCCTTTTAACTCACCCGTAAGATGGACGCCAATGAGTTTAGGGTGCTTTACTTCCCAGGAGAGCCCCACCATGACATCCACGGCATCGGCTCCGCCTACACCCACCGCAACCATTCCTAACCCACCGGCGTTAGGAGTGTGAGAATCCGTTCCAATTAAAAGTCCCCCCGGAAATGCGTAATTTTCTAAGACAACTTGGTGAATAATTCCAGATCCGGGCATCCAAAATCCAATTCCGTGCTTATTGCAGGTGGATCTTAAGAAATCGTACACCTCTTTGTTCTCTTTTATAGCGGTCTCTATATCGGCTTGAGCGCCGCTATGGGCGCGAATAAGATGGTCGCAATGGACCGTAGTAGGGAGAGAAACTCTCTCAATTTGGGCTTGGGCAAACTGTAACAGCGCCATTTGAGCGGTAGCATCCTGCATGGCCACCCGATCGGGATGAAGACTTAAAATAGCTTCTCCACGCTTAAATTCTTGGTTTTGGGGGTCGGACAGGTGCGAAAAGAGGACTTTTTCCGCTAAAGTTAAGGGTTTTTTTAAGCGTTGCCGTACTATGGGGAGCTGTTTTTCCATGCGGGAATAGAGGTTAGAGACTAAGGTCGAATCTGTTTCTATATTCATAGGTTTTATAAATCTATTGTAACACAGGCTCCTTGAATTCTCAAGGGAGAGATCCCAGGGCTTTTTTTTGGATTTGAATGATACTGCGAATCCCATTTTTGGCCAAATTCATCAGTTTATAGAACTCTTTTTCGGAAAAGGGAGTGGTTTCCGCGGTGCCCTGAATTTCCACAAATTTTCCTTTAGAGGTCATGACAAAGTTCATGTCACTTTGGGCCACATGGTCTTCTTCATAACACAAATCTAAAACCGGTTTACCCTCTACAAACCCCACGCTGACCGCAGCCACCAAATCTTTTAAAGGCCATTCCGCGATGGCGCCCGATTTATAGAGTTTTTTTAAAGCCATGGCAAGCGCAATCATTCCACCGTTAATGGAGGCCGTGCGTGTTCCCCCATCCGCCTGAATGACATCGCAATCTAAAATAATGGAGCGGGCTCCTAATTTTTCTAAATTTACCACCGATCTAAAAGAGCGCCCAATGAGACGAGAAATTTCCTGAGATCTCCCTCCCGAGGTGGCCCGGCCTCGCGGCGTTCTTCTTTCGCCCGCGCGGGGCAACATAGAATATTCTCCCGTAACCCAACCAATATTTTTTTCTTCGGCGTGGGGAGGCCTTTTTTCTTCCACAGTGGCCACACATAAAACTTTGGTTTTCCCCATAGAAAACAAGCAGGAACCTTCCGCGTGCGGCACATAATTTTTTATTACTTTTATAGGGCGAATTTTATGTGTCATACTCAGACCTCATTTTTTAAACGGATGGGTTACGTCCTTAGATTCTTTAAGAGAAAAAACAGTGCCGCGCGCTCCTTTTAAAGGAAGTTTTCCCTCCAGAATCCAAATGGTTTTTACTCCTGCTTTTAAGGCCCGGAAAGCGGATTCTACTTTGGGAATCATACCTCCGGTAATAACTTCTTCTTGAATGAGCCTCTTCGATTCCTCGAGAGAAATTTGGTCTATGGTTTGGCCCCTATCATCTAAAATCCCGGGCTTGTCGGTAAAAAGTATAAGATTTTCCGCCTGAATCCGGCTCGCCAGCGCGCAGGCCATTTCATCGGCATTGATGTTGAGGGATTGCCCATTTCCGTTCACCGCACAGGAAGCGAATACGGGAACGTACTTTTTTTCCAATAACAACTGAATAAAAGAAGTTTCTATTTTTTTAATTTTTCCCACTAGCCCCAGTCCCGCAATGGGTTCGGCCTGGACTATTTTTCCATCCACACCGCTTAACCCAACCGCTTTTACTCCAAAAGAATTTAAGAGGCTCACAATTCTAGGATTCACCTTCCCCGAGAGCACCATTTCCACAATGGACATTATTTTATCATCGGTAAATCTACGCCCGCTCACAAAACGACTTTTCACCCCTAGTTTTTCCCCCAACTCAGTAATTTCTTTACCCCCGCCGTGTACCAGCACCGTGGGATGTTGGCGCATTACTTGGGTGACACTTTTTACCCAATCCGCAAATTGATCTCGAGCGAGCAGGCTTCCCCCCACTTTAATGACCCAGCTTTTAGAAAAAAAATTATTTTGTTTTGGCATGGTTATTGGGGACCCCTTTCACAATAGAATATTTGCAGGAATTTCTGAAATCGCACCGAT
>JAHFCA010000009.1 GCA_023249715.1 Elusimicrobiota bacterium | reverse complement strand
GCGAGAGTTGTAATTTTCCTTTTTATTATGAAATCTAGGATGAGAGGGATCGCTTTAGGAGAGAAGCACCCTTTTCTGGATTCCGGAAGAGGGAACGTCATTGCTTCGGGACGAAGCCACTTTAAAAGAGGAATCTGAACGCTTTTAGGAGTTGCCACCGTAACTAGCCCGGCTCCTCCTCTTAAGGCACCCCACCCGCAGAGGGCCGCAGCACCCGATAAATTGCGGGATCCCGCTAGAATGAGCACATGCCCAAAATTCCCTTTATGAGCGTCCTTTTTTCTGGGAAGAAGAAAACCCTGAACCAGATTTTGTGTTACCGCATGGGGGTTCATGAGGGAGAGACAAATAGGGCTGTGGCGAGGGCATGTTCCTGCGTATGAGAGAGAGAGAGAAATATATAGGGTTCAAATTTTTTTAGTCGTGAAGAGAGTTGAATGATCGGTTTTCCAGAATCCGTTCTATAGACACGGATCTCTTTATGGGCCACCCCCCTTTTCCCCCATTGGTGACTCAAAGCCTTCCAGACCGCTTCTTTAGCGGCAAATCGGACTGCGTAATGTTGGGCCGCCAATTTTTTCCCTGAGCAATAATGAATTTCTTGGGGAGTAAAGATTCTTTCAACAAATTTTTTGTTTTGGATGAGCTTCCCAATCCGGGAAACTTGCACAATATCGGTTCCTATAGAAAAAGAAGGTTTCATCTCATTGGACGTTTAACGGAACTTTTGGGGGTGCGATAGATGCCGCAGACTAAAAGCGTTGCGGCGAATAAGGAAGCAAGGAAGGGACCGGTAGGCAAGTCTAGACGGAATGAAAAATAGAAACCCAGGAGTGTCGTTAGTGCCGTTAACAAGGGAATAAATATAAAAAGATATTTAAACTTTCTAATACAGAGTAATCCGATTCCTGCCGGGAGCAAGAGATAGCTAAAGGCAAGCAACACTCCAAAAATATGAATAGAGACAGTCATACTCAAGGCGAAAAGAGCATAAAAAAGGAAGTTCCAGAGATCGACTTTAAACTTTGCGACTTCCACGGAGGTAGGATCGAAGGCGATCCAGATCCATCGGTAAAACCAACCCCACAAAATTAAGACGGTCAAAATAAAAATGAAAAAAGCCTCCCAAATTTCTGCCACACCTAATGCGAGCAGGTTCCCAAAAAAAACACTTAAGGTGTCGGCTTCTCCCTGAGGCGCTTTAGAAAGAATTAATACCGCCAGACCCGCTCCCAAAATATAAAGGGATGCGACAAAAAGTTCTTGCGGCACTCCTGAATTTTTTGAAATTCTAGAGAGTAAATAGATTCCCATCCCTACAAAGGCTAACGCAATCCAAATATCTCCATAGTGTAACCCTAAAACTGTTCCCACCACCGTTCCTAACGCGGCAAGTTGGGACACCGCAAGCCCAGAAAAGGAAATCCGCTTCACCAGAATAAATAAACCGATCCACGCTAGGCTAAGCCCTGCCAATAAACTTGCCGCCAAAGCGATTTGCATAAAAGGCAGAGAAAAAGGATTCATTTTTTAACGCGCTCTTTGGGGTAAAGGCAGGACCCATCGAAACCCATGGAATTCATGATGGAGAAAAGGAGTTTCATAAATTTCTTCTAGTTTTTTTGTTTCAACTAATTCTGCGGGGGTGGTTTGAATGACCGAGCCTTTGTTAAAAAGTAATATCTTATTCATAAAGTTTAAAGGAATCTGAAGCGTGTGGGTCACAAAAAGAATGGTTAATTTTTCTTCAACTCTTAACTTTTCTATTAAAGCAAGAAAATCTCTTTCCGCCACAACGTCTAACCCTTTAGTAGGTTCGTCTAAAAGTAAAATATTGGGTTTAAGAGAAAGCGCTTGCGCTAGAATAGCCCTTTGCCTTTGTCCCCCCGAACATTCTCTTAAAAGCGAATCCGCGGCGGCGCTTAATCCCACTTTTTCTAAACATAACTGCGCCGTTTGTTTTTCTTCACGAGTAATTCTTCCTAAAATTCTTTCGGACCTAGGGGATAAAAGCACCGCCTCTTGAACCGTAAGGGGTAAGAAAAAATTTAGCTCTTCTATTTGCGGAACATAGGCAAAGCGTTGGAATGGATCCAGGTGAATAGTTCCGGCAAGGGGCTTCAGCAGGCCTAAAACCCCTCTTAGAAAAGTGGTCTTTCCGGAACCATTGGGGCCTACAATGCCAACGCTATCTCCACGGTCAATAGAACAGAAAACCTCATTTAGGATTTTAGTTTTTCGATACCCTAAAGCGACAGCATTAAACTGAACTAAAGAACCCAATAAACTACCTCACAGTGGATAAGACTTTTAGCAACAGCATTAAATTATAGTTCACCGCTTCTAAATAATTCTTGGCTTCTGGAACGGTCCCTGGAAACAGGGCCATTGTAATCACCTGAGCGCCGGTTTGTTTTGCCATTGCTTCCGAACTCCGTTTTTCATACCAGGGTTCTATGAGAATGATTTTCACTTTTTCAGCTTTCATCTGTTCCATAAGCCTGTTTGTATGAGACGCGGTGGGAGGAATTCCGGGCTTAGGTTCAATTTCTCCAATGGAGATTATACCAAACCTTTCTCCAAAATAAGGATAAACTTTATGATAGCTTACAAATTTTGTTCCACGATAAGGTTCCATATCTCGCAGCCAGCGCTCCAGTTTTTCGTTAATATTTTTTTCAAAAGTCACAAGATTTTTTTTAAAAGTTGCTGATTCTTGCGGGGATAACTCCTCCAGTTTTTTTGCGATGAGCCTGGCCACTAGTTTCCCATTTTCTGGGTCTAAGAGGTAATGGGGATTGCCGGCGGGGTGGACATCCCCCATGGCGCGGGTTGGATTGAGGGGCACTTCTAAAGGCGTTATGGCTGTGGAGGCGTCTAAGAAGC
Organism: Elusimicrobiota bacterium; assembly: GCA_023249715.1. Classification (GTDB taxonomy): domain Bacteria; phylum Elusimicrobiota; class Elusimicrobia; order 2-02-FULL-39-32; family 2-02-FULL-39-32; genus JAHFCA01. Next base: position 15,001 of record JAHFCA010000009.1, on the reverse strand, counting down.
CTCGAGCCCCATTTTGAATTTCCTTATTCCCGGAAGATTGCTGGAGGAGCGGAGCCCATCCAATTTCTAAGTCCATTCCTGTTTGGACGAACAGATCTGCTTTCATTAGCTTTACAATCATGGAAGGTTTAGCATCCACAAAGTGTGGGTTTTGAAGAGGGGAAGCTAGAGATTGCACTTGCACTGTATCGCCGCCTACCGCACGCACAATAGAGGCAAGATCTGGGGTTGTCGTGACCACCTTCAACGCGGATCCCCAAGCCATTGGGAGGATTAGGACTCCCGAGAAAAGAGATACGGCCATTAAATTTTTTAATAGTTTCATTTTATGGTTTCTCCTTAATTTAGAATGGATGAGCGCCATGCGGACCCAGCACAACAGTCCATTGCAAGAAGATACGGTGGTCCACATCGTCTCCAGGCACTTGTTTATTTTGATACTCTAAACGGAACCGATTAAATTCGCTTAAAGTAAATGTGACGTAAGGAGAAAACGCCCGGGTAATAGAAGTCTCTACTAAACGGGGGGTTCCATCCTGTAATGTTACTGTTGCATTCGCAGCTTCCGGGCTTTCTACATAATCCCCTCGGACTCCAAATTTCCATCGTTGCGCTGGCTGGAATTCCACATAGGAATAAGCTCCTCGGCGATGGAGCCTTCTTTGGGGGGTTATCACTGCGCCCGTGAGTAGACTTGTTTCCTTAGGAAGTATTCTGTCGGAATACAAAACTTCTGTTCGCCATATAAAAGAATGGTAGGTTCCTTTCTGCAAAGGTTTCCATCTAAAAGTGAAATCGACTGCGCCCATCTTGGTTTGTTTTCTCTCTTTAGGTTGGTGGAGAAGTGCAGAAAGACCTAGCTCGAAGTTGGTGGTATCCGTTAGGTCTTTATAGAAACGTATTTTGGAGACATGGGCGAAATTTCTTATTTGGCGTTCCACTTTAGATTCCTCTGCATTAACTTTTACAGTGACTGTGTTTCCCTTGGTATCTGTTACGGTTGTGGTCGTGGGCTCTTTTTCATTTTCTTCTCCAACTCCATTGAGGAGAGAATAGGAAACTTCTGTGAATATTTCTAAGGGAGCAAATATTTTGCTTACTTCCAAGCCGGTATCCGTGAGCCCCTCCTCTCCCAAGAAACTCGATAAGACCAGCGCCGGATCTACCTGAGGGAGTTCATGTCCGTGCACCATATTTAAACGGCCAAATTGGGGTTTAAATTTTCCGCCTCGAGCGCGAAAGTTCCAAGGAAGGGAAAGTAAAGAAACATACCCTTCTTCCAGCTCCGGAGTTTTGCCTTCCGGAAAACTAATAAAGAAGTCCGCTCGCGCATACGGATCTACACTCGCTTGCAGGCCCACCTCCGTTTCTCTAGCCGAAATTCGGTTCGCAGTCGTATCTTTCATGGGTCCTTGTGTGTCAACGAAGTCTCCAATAATGCTAATGTTTGGGTTCAACGCATTGGGTAAGACCTGGGTGACCGATAACAGTCCGAATATAAACAACAAAAAAAGTCGTGTGAATTTAAAAAGACGCATAATTTCTCCTCGAATATTATTTTAATGAAACGAATCACCCAACGTATAATAGATGGGCGCAGGGTCCGTCTGTCGGAAGATATTTTAAAGAGGAGGAGCGCGCGGGAAGGCAGCTAAATAAGAAGCGGCAGTTTCAGAATTTTTGTCTTCTGAAATAATGGAAATCCTTATAAAATTTTTAGAGGGATAGACCCCTTCATGAGAAAAATAAAGATGATCGAAGGTTCTCTGGGATACGGCGCACAGGGCGCAGCAGAAATGACTTTCGTGGAGCTGCCCCGCATCTTTAGGATGGGTATGAAAGAACAGAACTCCATAAAGCGCAAGCGATACAAGAACGATCCCTTTTTTGAGCATAACATTAAATTCATATCAAATCCAACTGTTCTGTGTCAAGATAATTTTTTTTAAATTTAAAGGTTCAATCGGTTGCACTTCTTTTAAAGAAGTTTTATTCTTTGCGTTAAAGGAACCCATGGCTCATTCTTTCTTAATCTTGCTGATGGTTATTTTGTTTGTGTTTCTGTTTAGTTTTACTAACGGATTCCACGATTCTTCCAGCCAGGTTGCCGCTGTCATTACAGCGCGAACGCTTTCTCCGGAAAGCGCCCTTGTTTTGGCTTCCCTTTCTACTTTTTTGGGAGCCTATTTTTTGGGAACGAGAGTAGCGTGGACGTTGGGACGAGAAATTTTTTCTTTTCCTTTGGGCGGATCTCCGGAGAAAGTTCTCACGGCATTGATGAGCGGTATCGCCAGCGCCATTCTTTGGAATTTTTTGACATGGAGATGGGGGCTCCCTTCTAGCAGTTCGCATGCCTTAGTGGGAGGGTTGGTGGGAGCGTTTCTTGCCGCTTATGGGATTTATTCTTTGGAATGGGAAAAAATAAAAACTATTTTTTTAGTTATGTTTCTGTCCCCATTAGTAGGGTTTGGGGTAACGTATCCTTTTACAAAACTAACTTTTTATATTGGACAACAAGGGTCTCTGCGCTTAAATCAATTTTTTAAAGTGGCGCAAATACTTTCTTTAGTAGCGCAAAGTCTTTGTTATGGATCGAATGATGCTCAAAAAGGGATGGGGATCATTGCTCTGGCCCTGTTTGTTTTTTTATCGGGGAATAAGTCCAATTTCAGCCCAGAAAACTGGATACCGCAGTGGGTCCTATTTCTTTCCTCTTTTACATTAGCTCTGGGAATATTAATGGGGGGATGGCGTTTAATTCGAACCTTGGGGCGCGGTCTTTACCCTGTAAAAGCGATGCATGGTTTTGCCTCGCAGACTACTTCTGCCGCATTGCTCTATTGCGCTTCCCTGTTCGGGTATCCTCTCTCCTCCACGCAAGTGGTATCCGCTTCCATTTTAGGAGCGGGCGCCGCCTTTCGGCCAAAATCCGTGCGCTGGACTGTTGCGGGGGATTTAACTTTGGCTTGGGCTGTAACCATTCCTGTTTGCGCGGGTGTCGCCGCTCTCGCTTTTAAATTGCTGGAACTGATCGTGCTATAATTAAAGCCATGTGGCCCTTCCCAAAAAAAATAGATTTTTACAAAATGCTTTTAAATGCGGCTCAAAAAGTGGAAGAGGGAATGGAAGCGCTCGATCTTTTTGCCCAAAGTCCAACCCAAGAGTTGGAATTAAAAGTAAGTAAAATTGAAGAAGAAGCAGACGATATTCGAAGACTCCTCATTGAAGCGTTAAACAAAACGTATGTGACCCCTATCGATAGAGAAGATATCTTCGCACTTTCTCGCTCTATTGATGATATGTGCGATTACGCTAAATCTACCGTAGAAGAAATGCTTCTGTTTGAAGTGAAAACCAACGAACATATTAAGAAGATGACCGAAACTTTGAGAGTTGCCGCGGATCATATTGTAAAAGCGGTCCAGTTTATGCAGAGTAATCCGGCGACGGCGAACGATCATTTAGTGAGCGCTAAAAAAACCGAGAACCGTATGGAGCATCTGTATAGAGCCGCTTTGGTGGATCTCTTTAAAACGAATGATCTGTTAAATATTTTAAAACTGCGTGAAATTTATCGTCACCTTTCTAATGCGGCGGATCGGGGAGATGAGGCTGCCAACATTATTGGGGATATTTTGGTTAAAACCACTTGAAGCGTGAGAAAATGTGGTATAATCTGGCCACTGGCAGATAAGGATAGTTGTGGCCAAAATGGCTACGGTAAGGAGATGCGATGCGTGCGGATAAAAGAGTTCCACTGATTGCGGGAAATTGGAAAATGTTTAAGACGGTAGAAGAAGCAAAAAGTTTGGTGCATTCTCTCATGAGTTCCTGTAGAGGAATAAAAGGGAGGGAAATTTTAATTTGTCCTCCCTTTAGCGCTCTTTTTGCCATTGGAGTTTTACTGAATGGATCCCAAGTAAAGTTAGGAGCGCAAAATCTTTTTTGGGAAACTCAAGGAGCTTTTACAGGGGAAATTTCTGGGAAGATGTTGAAAGATCTTGGCTGTAGTTATGTGATTGTGGGCCATTCGGAACGGAGACAATATTTTTTAGAAACGGACGAGTGGGTGAACAAAAAAATGAAATCCGCCTTTTTGCACGGACTTACGCCGGTGGTGTGTGTGGGAGAGACCTTAGAAGAGAGAGAAGCTGGCAAAGAATTTAAAGTAGTAGAAACTCAGATACAGCATGGATTGGCTGGGATAACAAATGAAGAAGCTCAAAAAATAGTGATTGCCTATGAGCCTGTTTGGGCGATTGGAACCGGGAAAACCGCAACGCCGGAGCAGGCCCAGGAGATGCATGCCTTTATACGCAAAATTCTTTCGCAAATGGTGGGAACGAATGCGGAAAAAATTAGAATTCTTTATGGCGGGTCGGTAAAACCGGATAACATTGACGATTTAATGCGGCAAGCGGATATCGATGGGGGCTTGGTGGGCGGGGCGAGCCTGAAAGCCGAAGATTTTTCTAGGATTGTTCAGTTTCAGTAAATGTCAGAAGAACTCGCTAAAAAAATTACAGAGAGGGTGGCGCAAAGGATGGAACGGGAAAAGATGCCTTTTGTAGTGAATGTCTCAAACCGTCATTTTCACTGCACAAAAGAGACTTTTGAAAAACTTTTTGGAGCGGGGGCTCTTCCAACCAACATTCGAGATCTAATCCAGCCCGGGCAATACGCTTGCAGGGAAACAGTAACTCTAAAGGGGACTAAAGGCGAAATTAAGAAAGTGCGGCTCATCGCCCCTTTTCGCTCCTATGACCAAATAGAACTTTCTAGAACGGACTGCCACACTTTAGGGATCGATGCCCCTGTACGGGATTCCGGCAATGTAAAAGGATCCGCTCCCATTACGTTAATAGGGCCGGCGGGAGAAGTAAAGTTACCAGAGGGGGCCATCGTTCAGATGCGCCATATCCATTTCCATCCCCGGGAAGCAGAAAAATATGGCGTAAAAAATATGGAATACGTTAAAATTCGAATTGGAACTCCTCCTCGAGACGGAGTGTACACGGTTTTATGTCGCGTGAGAGAGGATATGAAGTTGGAATGTCACCTCGATACCGACGAAGCGAACGCCTTAAACGTTAAAAACGGAGATACCTCCATAATTCTTTGAACGCAAAGTCTCGCACGCTTGCGGAACTTACCATCGTGGGTCCCGATAAAAAAGGGATCGTTGCCGCTATTACCAATACCATCTTCCAAAACTGTGGCAACATAGAAAAAATTAATCAAAATGTTATCAATAATCTTTTTGGTATGCAGTGTGAAGCTTCCTTTCTAAAAGATGGCTTTGATGAAAATCTGTTTCAAAAAGAACTTTTAACCATTGGTTCTTCCCATGGGATGGAAGTCAAAGTCCATTTTGATGAGTCCGACCGCATTCGGAATATGGCGGTATTAGTCAGTAAAGAAGATCATTGTCTTAAAACTATTTTAGAAGCTAAAAACAGAGGAGAAATTTCTGTTCAAATTCCTCTGATCCTCGCCACAGAAACAACATTGCTCCCCTGGGCAAAAAAATTCAAAATCCCCTTTGTTTTTGTAGACCATAAAGATCAGGGTAACGCAGAAAGTAAAATTTTAAAACTTTTAGAACAGAATAACATCGACTTTGCCATCTTAGCGCGCTATATGAAGATATTGACTCCCAATTTTGTTTGGCGGTATCCCAACCGCATTATAAACGTGCATCCTTCTCTCTTGCCAGCTTTCCCGGGAGCGTATGCCTACAGGCAAGCGTACGAAAAAGGAGCTCAAATTGTGGGGTGCACCGCTCACTTTGTAACGGAAGAATTGGATGAAGGTCCTATTCTCTGGCAAGATTCTTTTCGAGTCGATATGGGAGAAGAGGTGGATTCTATTCGAAAAAAAGGGCAGGAACAGGAAGCGCGGACACTGTTAAAGGCGGTCAAACTATTTTTAACAAAGAAGCTAGAAGTCTATTGGGGCAAAGTTCATATTACACAATAAGGAGGCAATCAAATAATGGATGCGTTAGGAATGATAGAGACAAGAGGGTTGGTTTCTTTAATTGAAGCGGGAGATGCCGCGGTGAAAGCGGCGAACGTGAAGGTGGTGGGTTGGGAAAAAATTGGATCGGGTCTTGTGACTGTTCTTTTCCGAGGAGAGGTAGCCGCTTGCCGAGCCGCCTGCGATGCCGGCGCAGCTGCCGCGCAAAAAGTAGGGGAACTCGTGAGCGTGCATGTAATTCCGCAACCCCATCCTGATTTAGAAGGGAAGATGCCCATCTCTTTACCCGAAACTTTAAATCGCGGGAAACGTTAAGACGTTTACTAGGAGAATAATCCGATGATATTTGGACGAGTCATTGGGAATGTGGTCTGTACTCACAAGGACGAAAAACTGGTCGGAACAAAACTCTTGTTGGTTCAGCCGGTCGATTTAAAGGGAGCTCCCCTTGGGAACGCATTGGTCGCCGTAGATTCTGTGGGATCGGGGGAAGGGGAACTGGTGCTGTTAGTACAGGGTTCTTCTGCTCGGCAAACGCGTTCTACAGAAGCGAATCCCGTCGATTGCACTATTTTTGCGGTCGTCGATTCTGTGGAAAAAGAGGGGAAAACACTATTCACCAAACGAGAGGATTTTATTAAGAGCTAATGGAACTTCAAAGAGATGAGATTGAGAAAATTGTCAGAGAAGTTCTAAATCGGTTAGAAACGAAGTCGGTGACGCATTGCCGGGTGGTGCATCCGTCCGTTCAGGAGGCGGTGGAAGCGGCGAAAAAATCCCAAAAAATCTTCCAAGAACTTGGCCTCGAACTAAGACGAAAAATAATTGATGCCATTCGGAAGGCGGGAGTAGACCATGCCGAACGCTTAGCCAAATTGGCTCACCAAGAGACGGGAATGGGGAGATGGGAAGATAAAGTGAAAAAAAATGTGCTTGTCTCCTTAAAAACTCCGGGCATCGAAGATTTACAACCCGCCAAAGCCTATACGGGGGATAAAGGACTTACATTGGTGGAGTATTCCCCTTTTGGAGTCGTGGCGAGTGTAACTCCTTCCACGAATCCAACCTCTACGATTCTCAACAATACAATCTCCATTCTTTCGGCTGGAAATTCTATTGTGTTTGCGCCCCATCCCAAAGCGAAAAATTGCTGTCAGGAGACGATGAAAATTTTAGATGATGCGATTTGTTCTGCCGGAGGCCCCCCAAATCTTTTGAACACATTTGAACCGGCGACCGAAGAAAAGACTCTAGAATTACTGCGGTCGCCCGATATCGATTTAACTCTCGTCACCGGAGGTCCCTCCATTGTAAAGGCGGCGCTCACGTCGGGAGCTGTGCGTAAAACCATCTGCGCCGGGCCGGGGAATCCCCCTGTTATTGTGGATGAAACGGCAGAAATTTCTTGCGCCGTCAATGGAATTATAGAAGGAGCCTCCTTTGATAATTGTGTTTTATGCACCGGAGAAAAAGAAGTGATCCTCGTGGAGGCTATCCGAGAAAATTTTTTAACAGAATTTAGAAAAGATGGCCGCGCCTATGAACTGACATTAGAACAGATGAATGCTTTGGCGAAAAAGGTTTTTCAATTTTCAGATTCCGGAAAAGAACCGTTGTTAAACAAAAATTTAGTGGGGAAAAATGCGGAAGTCCTAGCCCGAGAGATTGGGGTAACGGTTCCAGAATCTGTTCGGCTTTTGTGGGGAGAAGTTCCGCGCGATCATTCTTTTATTTGGATAGAACAGTTAATGCCGGTGCTTCCCATAACCTCAGTTATGACGATAGAAGAAGCGATCGATTTGGCAAAGCAGGTAGAAGGGAATAATCATCACACCGCTTCCATTTATTCGATGCATATCGGGAACATTACCAAGGCAGCTCGGGCTCTCGCGTGTTCCATATTCGTAAAGAATGGTTCCAACTTTATGGGGCTGGGAGTGGGAGAAGGTTTTGCCACGATGTCCATTGGCACTCCCACGGGCGATGGGCTTACAAAACCAAGCCACTTTTCTAGGCCGCTCCATTGTTCCATGGTGGGCCATTTACGCATTGTTTAGGAGGAGAAAATGGTGAAACCAGCGATAGGATTTTTAGAAGTAAGTTCCATAGCAAAAGGAATAGAAGCGATCGATTCCATGATGAAGATGGCGGAGGTAGACTTACTTCATTCTCAGCCTATTCCCCGGGGGAAATTTACTATTTTAATTGGAGGAGAACAGGCCGAAGTAGAACAATCCATGCGGGCAGGGATAGAGACTGCCGGCGCTACTCTCATAGATCATTTTTTAATTCCCAATGTGCAGGAGCAGATTTTGCCGGCTTTAAAAGGAAAAATAAAGGTGGCGGAGATTGAAGCGGTGGGCATTATAGAGACAAAAGATGTTGCCGCCACTATTTTTGCCGCCGATGCCGCCGTAAAAAAAGCCCACGTTACATTAATTGAAATTTTTCCGGGACGAGGAGCTGGTGGGAAAGGGTATCTCACACTTACAGGAGAAGTGGGTGCCGTCCGCTCGGCGATTCAGGCGGGAGTAGAAACCATAAAACAAGAGAATGGGCTTGTTCATTCTGTTATTATTCCTTTTGCTCATAAAAAATTATTAAAAGCTTTAACAGAGTAAAATATGAGAATTGTCATAGGGTCGGACCACGCGGGATTTTTAAGAAAAAAAGAAATTCTTAATTACTTAACTGGCAAAGGGCACAGGGTCGTAGACGTGGGGTGTTATTCGGAGGAGTCCTGCGATTATCCCGATTATGCAAAAAAGGTGGGGCGGGCGGTCTCGTTGGGGAAGGCGGATCGGGGAATTCTCATTTGTGGAACGGGAATCGGAATGGCGATGACGGCGAACAAATTTAAAAGTGTGCGGGCCGCCGTCTGCTGGACCCCAAGGGTAGCCGCCTTGGCTTCGGAGCACAACTGGGCGAACGTGCTCTGTTTTTCGGCGCGCTTTTTAAGTTTAAAAGTAGGAGAAAAAATTGTAGATGCTTGGCTAAAAACTCCTTTTGCGGGAGGCCGCCATTTGCGTCGATTAAAAAAGATTGAAAAGGGAACTGTTAAATGAAAGCGGCCAGAATTTTGGGCCGCGTAGTCTGTTCTAGTAAAGTAAAATCTGTAGAGGGGTTAAAATTGCTTTTAATTCAACCTCTCGAATGGAGCGGAGAGGAATCGGGGGAGCCGATTGTGGCTACCGACACTGTGGGGGCTGGAGCCGGAGAGCTGGTTTTTTGGGTAGCCGCCAAAGAAGCGGCGCTCGCTTTTGGAGGGAACTCCTTAGAGGATATTCCTCCCGTAGACGCCGCCATCGTTGGAATTGTGGAAGGCGTTAACTTCCAGGATTGGGCGCGATCCGTTTAAATGATTATTGCGCGCGTGGTGGGGAACGTTTGGGGAACAAAAAAACATGCGGCTCTTGAAGGGACTAAATTGCTTTTAGTGGAACCGATTGAAATGGGGACTGGAAAAGTAAATGGAAAAACCTCTTTAGCGGTTGATCGCTATTTTGGGGCTGGGCCGGGCGATACTGTTTTATTGATCGACGAAGGGAACTCTGCCCGAGCCATTTTGGGGATTCCGTCCGCCCCCATAAGACTTGTGATAGGTGGAATTGTGGACGCAGTGACTGTAGAAGGGAAGAATAAAAAATATCATTAGGGGGAACAGAGTATGGGCGAATCAACATTTTCAGAAGCGGTGGGACTCATTGAAACCAAAGGGTTTGTGGGAATGATAGAAGCGTCGGATGCGATGGCGAAATCGGCCAAGGTGCGGCTCGTTGGTTTTGAGAAAATTGGCTCGGGGCTTGTGACCACGATATGCCGGGGGGAAGTGGGAGCCGTAAGAGCGGCGGTGGACGCGGGCGCTGCCGCAGCCCAAAAAGTAGGGGAACTCGTGAGCGTGCATGTGATCCCGCGTCCCCATGCGGATTTAGAAAAATATATTAGTAAATAAAATTATTCATAGGCCGTGATCTCCATAGAAGATTTAGCGGATATTATGTTTGAAGAGATAAAGTATTGGTGTTGTTCAAAAAAACAGATTCCGGGGAGCAGGACGGATACTCTCTCTGGAAAACGGGGATTTTTTGTCAAAGAACCCTATTTAAAAAGTTATAGCCAGCTTGTGACAAAGCGAAAATTTTTTTCAGAGTGGGAAATTAAATCTTTGTTGAAAAATAATGAAAAAATTTTAACGATTCCTAAAAACAGCATCTTAAGTCCTTTAGCCTTAGACTGGCTGGAAGAAAAAGGGATTAAGATAGTGTATGCATAAAACGGATGAGACGAATTCTATCGCGAATTTTTAGCCGACCTCCGGGCCGGAACCGTAATTTTGATACTCTGCTCACCTTAACCCAAGAGATTGCCTCTCAAAAGGGGGTAAAACCTCTGCTCGATTTTGCCTTAAAATATTTAGGAAATCTTTTTAAAATTCGTTGCGCTCTGTTGACAGTAGAAGGAGATTTCCTTAAGTGTAAATCCGCTTATGGTTTTTCTTCTTCCTTTATAGAGAGACTTAAAATTCCAATTGGAGAAGGACACATTTGGGATTCCTACTCTTTAGGGAAAACAGTGCAGATTTCTTCTGCAGAATTAAAAAGGTTAGCTCCCCCAATTTCAGAAGAGGTTCCTAGAGAAGATTTCGTTTGTCACGTCCTTGTGGGAGAAGGGCAAACACTTTCTCTTTTTCTTTATACAGGAGAAGAAGGCCAACCGTTAAAGAAATCACTCCAGGAATCCTTAAATCCCTATCTTAAAATTTTGTCCGTTGGCCTCATAAACTCTTTAAATTATGAACGCATGGAGAAATTTAATCGCAGATTAGAATCAGAAGTTGCGGCTACGACCCAAGAATTGGCTCAAACCAATCAACGGCTTATTCATAGGGTGCGCGAACTTAAAACCCTCTATGAGTTGACCTTGATTCCCGGGAAAATGGAATCTTTAGAAGATTTGTTTGAAAAAACGACCACCCATTTACAGGATTTATTTGATGTGGAATATGCCGCTTTCTTTACTGCTTCTTCCGAGAAAGGAGACAGTTTAGAACTTCTGTGTCAATTCCCTTCGTTTGGTTTGCCGAAGGAGATGAGTTCCAAGATTTTAATGGATGCCAAAAATATTAAGGAGTGCGGGGCGCCTCTTAAAACCATCGCGGAAGCTTTTCAAACTCAAGAGATAAGAATTTATGAGGGAGCCTCTATTTCTTTGCATCAAGCGCTTCCCTGGGAAATTAGTTCTCATGCGGGGGATCCCTTTAAGAAAGCAGTGCTCCGCTCTTTGGTGGCTATTCCTCTAAAAAGCGATAAACGAGTGTTAGGCGTGATGGCTCTAGTTAATTTTTTAAAAGATGAAAAAGCTTTTTTACATGACGACCAAGTGCGGTCCCTAACGTTAATTGCTTTTAGGTTGGCGAGCTCCATAGAATCGCTCCAGGCGGATAGAGAACTTCAAAACCGTATAGTGTTGTTGTCGGCTTTGCAAGAAATAAGTGAAATTTTTCATAACAACCCCATTATTGAGCTTGTTCTAGATAAGGTGGATGAAATTATAAAACAGGCTCTTCCCTGTGATTTTTGTTCCTTTCTTATTACGGATCCTGCTAAAGAAGAGTTACAACTCCATCTGTCTGGCGAAGCCTTAAGATTAAAAGAGGGTCCTTTAAAAATTTCATTAAAAGATGAATCGGCTTTAAGCGCGCAAGTTTTTAAGGAAGCGAAAACTAAAATAGTAGCGGACTTAAAAGAGACTCCCCTTATCCAAGATGGGATCGATTTAGGGGAAGAGATTCATTCTCTTATGATGGTTCCTTTGCGCTTTGGAAAAGATGTTTTAGGAGTCCTTAAATTAGGGAGTAAAAGACGAAACTATTTTAATTCCTATCACCAGCGTTTTTCCGAACTTATTGGCGAAAGGACAGCGGCGATATTGCAGAGCACCCGTCTTTATGAAAAATTAGTTCAAGCCAATAAGGATTTGGAAAGAGCGAGTCAAATTAAAACAGAATTTGTTTCTATTGTGAGTCATGAATTAAGAACTCCGGTTACGGCATTGAAGGGGGCCGTCCAGCTGGTCTTAGAAGGGGAAGCGGGGGAACTCAATCCGCATCAGGTGCATTTACTAAAAATTGCCAGTAATTCTACCGAGCGGCTCATTTTTTTGATTTCGGATCTTCTCGATATTTCCCGGATCGAAGCGGGAAGAATTAAATTGCGCATCGCGCCGGTGTCCTTGAACAAAGTGTTAGGCGAGACCGAAGAAATTTACTATTCCAGCATGAAAGCAAAACATTTAAAGTTTAGCGTGGCTCTTCCGGATGCCCTCCCTTTAGTTTCTGCAGATGAATTTAGAATTAAACAGGTAATCGATAATCTTTTAACGAATGCTATGAAGTTTACTCCTGTGGAGGGGGAGGTTCGTTTAAGCGCGGAAAGTATGGGCGATTTTGTTTTAGTGACTGTGCGGGATACTGGAGTGGGGATTAAACCGGAGTTCCAAAGTAAAATTTTTGATAAATTTTTTCAGGTAGATAGTTCTTTATCCCGGGTGGCTGGAGGAACAGGGTTGGGGCTTGCGATTTCAAAATCTATTATAGAAATGCATGGTGGAAGAATATGGGTAGAGTCTGAAATAGGGAAAGGCTCTCTCTTTAAATTTATTCTTCATAAAGCGAAATAAGATTTTCTCGTTACTCCTTGAAATATTAGAGCAATTCTGTTAGACTTTTCGTGCCTATCTTGAAAAATTTGAGAGGACTTTTTATGAATACTTTTTTAACTTCGTTGTTAGTAATTCTTTTCACCTCTGTTTCTTATTTATATAGCGCGGAAGCAACGCTGCAGACGGATGCGGCTGTAGCAGAGGTTGCGGTCTCCTCTGCGCCCTCTTTAGAGCCATCCGTGGCGCAAACTACAGTGACGGTAGAGACTCCTAAAGAAGTCGTTCCCCCTCCGGTTCCTGAGCCGCCTAAAGAAATTAAACCTATAGGTTTTGTGGCGCCCTTAACCGATTTAACTCGTTTTTATGAAGATGAACTGATCTCCGCCAAAAAATTAATTGAACGTTGGAACGAGCGGCTGCGCGCCTATGTAGAGCGAGAACAAAGTTTAGAGGCGGAAAAAGATAAATTCAGTAAGGAGTTGGCAGAAAAAAGCGGGCAGAACGCAAAAGGGAATAAGAAAGAGGTTTCTGAGCTAAAAAAACAAGTGAAGCGTTTGGAGAAAGACTTGAAAGCGGTGAGAAAAGATTTGGAAAGAATAAAAAAAGAGCTCATGGCGGAACTCAAAGAGATGGGAGCGTATGCGGCAAAAACCATCACAGAAAAATTTGATCAGGTAAAAGAGAAAGTAAAGACTTTTAATCAAGAGGAATAATTTAAGAGGAGGCGTCTATGGGAAAGCAGGGAGTGTTCAGTTTAGCGATTTTTTTTGCGGTGGGCATCATTCTAACGGGGTGTGCCGGAGGGAAAGCGGTATCGAAGGTAAAAAAGGGAGAACTTTTAAAGACGATGGATACTCCCGAAGTGGAAACCAGTCGCTACATAGAATTTGACGGCATTGGAGCGGCCGATCAAACCATTCAAAATATATCTCAGAAGCGCTCCTTGTCGGAAGCCGCAGGGAGAAAGATTGCGGAAGAAAAACTTCTTTCCTATTTAAAGGGACAAAGAATTGACGCTTCTACAACGGTGGAACAAGCGATTACAACCGACCAAAAAATTCGAGGGGTTGTGGATAATACTATTCGGGGAGTCGCTATTGTTAAGCGGGAATGGACATCCGATGACGGATGCATGGTGACGATACGGCTCGATAAGAAAAAATTTATGGATCAACTCCAGCCTCAAAATCAATCGTCCCAATAGTTGAACCTTTATTATGCCGACGCAAAAATTCTCACACCTTGTTTTAACCTTTTCTCTTAGCGCTTTGATATTGGCCGGGTGCGCCTCTTCTAAAGCTCGGCTAAAGATAGGGGAAACCGTAGAGGGAGAAGTCGTAGAAGCGGAAGGGTTAGCCGCAGTCACCGGAGATAAAATTGCGGTTAAACGGGCGGCTTTAACCGATGCCTATAAAAACGCGGTGGAAAAAGTGGTGGGGATTTTTATTTCCGCTCGCACTCTAGTGGATAAAGCGATTACCATCGAACAAAACATATTGGGAAAGACCGACGGTTACGTAAAAAAACATGAGGTAATCCGGGAAGGGGTTGAGCCCGATGGAATCTATCATACTCATATCCGAGCCTTAGTCTCTTTGACCCAAGTTCAAAACGATTTAAGAAATCTGAACCTCTTAACTTCTCCCGCGGCAGGAAATCCCAGAGTGGCGGTTCTTCTAGATGAAAAATTCGAAGGAGCCGACTTTGAGGGAAGTCCCTGCGCGGATGGTATTTCTCAAGCGCTTTTAGAAAGAGGATATAAGGTGGTAGACCGTTCAGAATTAGCGGCCATACGGGTAGCGGAAGCCACGCGGCAACTTTTGGAAGGAGATCCTAAAGCAGCCCTAAAGCCCATTATTCAAAATCTGAATGCCGAAGTAATTGTTTCGGGGCAGGCGAAAAGTTCTGTCTTGATGACGGAAGGATTAGGCGGGCTTATTTCTGTTAGAACTACCCTTACAGGAAAAGTAGTTCGAGCTCGAACCGGCGAAATTTTGTCTACGTTCTCTGTGCAAGCTTCGGGCCTGGATGGAACCAAAGATGCGGCCAGTCAAAAGTCGTTCACACAAGCGGGAGCCAATGCGGGAAACGATTTAGCTGGACGGATCGCCACAGAATTGGCGCGGCGGACCACGATTTTAGTATGGGTTGGCGGCCTTCCCAATCTGAACAGTTTGGGAGAAATTAAAGATCGCATTGTTTCAACGCCCGGAGTTTTAGATGTTACGATGCGTTCTTACTCTGTTGGGAAAGCGGAAATGGAAGTTAAAATAAATTCTGCAACCTCCGGAGACATTCTCCAATCGATTTCAAAAAAAGGAACACTTCCTTTAGAGGTGGTGAACCAAACACAAGATAGCGT
>JAHFCA010000079.1 GCA_023249715.1 Elusimicrobiota bacterium | reverse complement strand
CAGTTGGTCGTGCAGGAAGCATTCGAAATAATGCTATGTTTATTGGAATCATACTGTTTTTCGTTAATGCCCATGCAGATGGTGATATCTTCCCCTTTTGCGGGAGCGCTGATGATAACTTTTTTTGCTCCGCCCGTTAAATGGAGTTTTGCTTTATCGGCATCGGTAAAACGACCTGTGGATTCAATAACGAATTCCACTCCAAGATCTTTCCAGGGGAGTTTAGCCGGGTCTTTTTCAGCTATAACTTTTATGGATTTTCCGTCAATGATAAGGTCTCCGTCTTTAGCCAAAACAGTTCCGGGATAAATTCCAAAAGTGGAGTCATATTTAAAAAGATGCGCGGAAGTTCTCGCGTCCGTTAAATCGTTGACGGCTACAAATTGTAAATTTTTATTTTTGAGTCCCGCTTTAAGAACGAGCCTTCCAATTCTTCCAAATCCGTTAATGCCTACTTTAACTGCCATGTCCGTTCTCCTTTACAGAATATAATTTTACCCCTACGCTCAATCTTAGAGTGAAGCGCTCACTATAACAAATTTTTTAATCTCTGGCTAGAGTAAGCCCCAAAACTTTTTTTGCTCCAGCCAAGAGGAGCAGTTCCCTGCAGCTGGAGAGAGTGGACCCGGTCGTAATGACATCGTCGATTAAGAGGACCTCTTTTCCCCTGATTCTATCTTTTTCTTTTAGTAGAAATGTGCCTTCTAGGTTTAATTTTCTCTGCTCTTTTGTCCCTTGCGTTTGAGACGGACTGTTTTTAACTCTTAAGAGCGTTTCCTCTAAAATTTGGGGATTATTTTCCTTGCGCTCTGCCCGGATGTAGGATTGAAGTTGTAGGGCTAAAAGTTGGGATTGGTTGTATCCGCGTTCTCTTAAAGTCGCTGAGTGGAGGGGAACCGGAAGAAGAATTTCACAGGTCTGTAACGATGGATTTTCTTGCCAAATCTTATAGAGGAAGAGAGCCAATTCTTTAGAGAGATAGTCTAAACCTTTATATTTAAAGAAATGAATCAACTCTCTCAAACTTTCTTTAAACGGGCCATAGGAATAAACAAATGCATCTCGGCACTGTTCCAGACGCTCTATTTCTGTAACACAGAAATGACAAAGATGTTGCCGTTCTAAATAGGATAAGCTTTTTTGACAGAGAAGACACTTTTTAGGATAAAACCAGTTGAGAAGGGCTAGCCCGTGGGATTTCCAGCCAGCCATTCTAAAATTGTATGACGACGCGGCTATTCAGGCTAAAAGCAGAAAAATTTTCTTCTTTTTTAACTTTAAAAAAGGTAATGGAATATCCCCCGCCAAAACCAATCCGGATGTTCGGAGTGATTTCAAAATCTCCATTCACATTTGAATCCACGCTATCTTTGCTGCCGGTGTCATCCACATTATTTCGCGCATAAAGATAATTGATAGAAGAAGTGAGGATAAGCCTATTTTTTAAATTGAACTGCTTACCTAAAGGTAAGCGTAGAAAAGCGGGGACGCTCACATCTCCAAAAATTCCTAAACGTCCGTTGTGAGTGATAATATCGGAGGTTTTTCTGCCTTTTCCATCTTCGGATTCTGTTTGAGATTGGTCGTATCGCGGTGTAAAGCGCCAGTTTCCCCACTTAAATTCGGTAATGATTTGTCCATTGAGTCCTTGGGAGCGGGTTCTGCCTGTAACTTGTTGCGTGCGAATGTCCGTATCTTCGGTGGAATCGTTCGTATATCCCACTGAAAATCTAAGATATCTAAAAAGAGTAAAGGCGAAATTGCTCGAAGATCTCAGACCTTTAGAGAGTGTTTGATCTCGTATTTCAGAAAGACGTTCTTGGTAGGTGCCATCCACGCGTGTTTCTGTAACCCATCGCGCCACGGGAAAGAATTTTTCCAACCCATAGGTTGTGGCAGTAATATCTGGCCAGACGCGACTATAGGTAAAGGATTCGGTTCCCGTGGTGTCTCGGCGGGTTTTTGTTTCTGTAAAACTACCGGTCGTATTGATATTTTTAAGAGGGGTCCAAAGTTGGCTTATTAAGAGATGGAGTTGTTCAAACGGGCTCCAACGACCGCTAACTCTCGAGGTATCGGTGGCAGTAAGGTTGGTTCGTCTTGCGTTGGAATTTTGTCCTCCTAGACTGAGCGTCTTGCCTCGAATAATCAGTTGGTCCCGGGCATAAAAACCAGCATCGATGTTATCGTACGTGTCGGCGTCATCGATCGTGTATCCCCCAGAAAAGTTAAGGCTATTGATGACTGGGTTGAGGAGTCTTAAATAGGGGAAATACTGAAAGATATCGCGCGGAGATAGGGAAGCCGAGATATTCGCATTCGATTTCCGATTGATGTTTTTAAGGGAACCTCGTTTAAAGGTAGACGATCCAAAAATAACTTCGTTGATGTTATAGGTTTCGTCGGTAATGATGGAGTAATTAAACGAGGGGTTAAACCAAGAGATGAGTCTTAGGTTTCCCGAGAGCGCCGCCGCTTGATACTGTTTCTTGTTATATTTTCCCAAAGAATCCCGAAGCGCCGCAGTCATCGATTTGGAACTGTCTAGGGAATCTCGTTCTTCAAAGGTTTGTCTAAAATTATAAGAAGGGGTGAGATTGAATTCGGGGATAAATTGGAATGTGGTCGATAAATTATAAGATTCCTCAGCGCTGCGAGTATCGGTATTGTCCAGAGACAATTTTTGAAAGGAATTATTTTGAGAAAATTCATAAGAAACTAGAGTGGGCAAAGGTCTAAAGGTTAAAAAATCAGTGGGCAAAACGTCCACTTGCCAAGGAACAGCGTAACTTGTTCCATACCGATAATTAAAGAGTTCATCTTCTTGGTCCCCCTGGCTGCGCGTCGCTAAAGTATGGTTGGCGGCAAAGTTAAAATTGAATAATTTATCGCGAACAGAAGTGGGCACCCAGGGCAATTGAGTCATTAAAAAATTACCGGTCACATTCTGGCCGGTTTTAATCGATTTTCCTTCATCGATCTTAGAGATTAAGATATTGGGGTCATCGACAGTTTGAATTTGGGGAGTGACCGTTTCGGAATAAGAGAAATTACTGCTGAGAGGTAAAAAATTAAGTCGGTTGAGGTTGAGATAGGCTCCCCCATTTTTTGTGTCCACTCCGGAACCTACGGTGGTTAAAGTTTGAAAGTTACGGTCTTGATAATTATAGTTCGCTCCCCAATTTCCCCACCCCTCTAAATTAAAATCACCATTTGCCCGGTAGGCGGTTCCTGTAATTTTTATGGCGCCCGTTAAATGGATTTCATTCACATAAATTTTAGAGCTGGAACCGTCCGGACCTCCCACCGGGAGAATGACTCCCATCGTGATCTCTTTAATATTGCGTAAGTCTGGATTTCCCACCCGTCGTTGCCAATTTCCAAATGTCTTCATGGCGTTGCGGTCTAATTTTCCATCGCGAGGATTTTTATCCAAAATATCGAGCTCAATCACGCGCCAGCCCGTAAACGTGAGGGGGGTGGTATATTCTAAATAATTGTTAGGGGTTCCGATGCGAAACAAAAATGTGTTCCCGGAGCTATCTCCATAGAGAAAAAATTTAAGGGTTTCATGTTCGGAAATATCGAGCCCCACGCTGAACGATTCTTTGGTAGTGACGGTTGAAGTTTCTAGGGTGGTGCCGGTTCTTTGATATTGGATGGCTAAGGCCTGTTCCCGCCGTTTGGTCGTGTCCTCTGTGGTTTCATACAAATCTTGATAGGCCGGGTGATTGACCAAAGAAGTATAATTGGGGTTATCATGATTATTTTCGGCAAAAACAGTAGCAGTAACAGGGGCGCTGGAAGGGTTGACGGTTGCTTCGCTAAAGCGAGTTCCTATGACCGCCAAACGGCCAATTCTAAGCGTTCCTGTTTTTGGCGCATTTAAGGGATTCACCACAGTCATCCTCATCTGTTTGATGGCAGACCAGTCTAAGCGAGCCTGATCAGAGGTGGCAATATTCAGAGGAATCTGGATAATTTTCCAGCCTGTAAAATCTACTGTTACAGAGGCTTCGTTCAGAAAGTTGCCATGGGTATCATCGGGATCTAATCTTCCATTCCCATCCAAATCTTGCGCATCTAACCTTCCATTCCCGTTTCCAATGGTCGTAGTGGATCCATTGGGATTGGTAAAGCTCCAGCCGACATCTTCTCCGGGGCTAAGAGCTCCATTGTTATCTTTGTCTTCAGTTTTTAAGACTCCGGAATTATCGCTATCGGAGGCTTCTGCCACCCCTCCTAGACGGAATTTAAGAGTCGCATTGGAGCCATCTCCATGCACCCAGACGTCTATAAATTGTCTTCTGTTCGTATAAAAATCAATGCCACTTTTACTGAAGGTCTGCACGAGGGACATCGCTTCGGAGGGGCCGTTAGTGGTAAAGTTGTAATTTACTTTTAGGGCTTGCAGAGTTTCTTGCGTTTCTGTATTTGCCTGAGGGTTAATATCCGTTACTTTAACATCTTCGTTGGAGAGAGTGAGGGCATTCGCATATCCATTGGCAAAGGCTCCTCCCCCGTTACTGGGATTTCCACGCTGAGGGTTGCTTCCTACTTGCCAGGAATCTTTGTTTAGGATGGCCATGTCCTCTAATTTTACTCCTTCAAAAGATTCTATCAGAGCTTTGTCTGCGGTATTAGGATTTTTGATGCTGTGAGCAATTTCTCCGGAAAGATTTGAAATTTGAAAGGGGGATTCTCCAAATTTAATATTTTTCCAATTAAAATCTCCTTCTAGCACCATAATGCTTCTGGAAACAGAACGTAAATCCGGAACCTTAGTAGTGCGAGGGGCAAAATTAAAGAGGACGGAGTTTCCTAAAAATAAATTGTCAGTCACGTAGAACTCATTTCTAATCCCCACTAAGGTCTCTTCTCCTTGCCCTCCAAAGGGTGAAAAGTCGTATGTAATTTCTATAATAGAATCGTCCCGAATTTGTTCCGGCCTAAAAAAGGTAATGATCCCCAAATCGTAATCCACAAAGTAATCAATATCTCGCACCATCTTTTTCCCGTCCATATAGACTTGTTCCGATTGAGAAACAATGTTGGTGTTGTCTAAATGGAAGTTCCCTTTTTTAAAACGGTATTCGGCAAAAATTCTATATCTATTTTTAGACAGAGGAACGAAATCTCTAAAGAGATAGATATCATCGGTAAAAGGGCGAATAAAGGGGCTTCTAAACGTATCGGTGGAAACAAAACTAATAATTCCATTTTCAAAATCCACATCGATATCCGCGGGATATTTTGGAACTATTTTTGTTTGCGTATTAGAACTGATGTCTAGCCCAGAGATTTGGCTGGGCTCATTGTGATCCAAATCTAATATTTTTAAAATAAAATTGCCTCTTCCGTCGTCGCGCACAATGCGGGTATCTTCCAAATTGTAAAAATTCTTTAACTCTCTCGTAGCGAAAAATTGTGTTTCATCGGGTTTTAAAAGAATCGGTTGAAATCCGTTCAAAGCGGTATCTCCATTGGAGTTGGTCAGAGGGTCGGGGCCTCCAATGGTTTGGCTGAGCGGTTGGGTTTGTCCCTGGGGCGTATAGTCCACGACAAGAATATCTTTTATTTGGAGGATTCTCTTAAAACGAATAATTCCTTTTACATAATCGATGGTATAGTCGATTCCCGGGACCAATTGTTTAAAGACACCGGTATTCGTTCCGGCAGGGCCGGTAAACGTGGCAGTCGTAGTGGTAGTTCCCCCTACGGCGGTTAAAGAAGATTCAAATACTTTAAACGTCCGGGTCGTTTCTTGAATGTTATTGTTGGTCGAAATTTGATCGTCTATAAAAATCTTTTCCGATCCTACTTTAATGGGTCTATGGTCTGCCGTTATCGTTGGCCCTGTCGTAAAGGCCAACTGATAAAACTGCCGCCGGACGTAGCTAATATCATTTAACTCTTTTCTGTTTAGAACCGATTGGCCGGTAAAGCGTTTTGTTTTGGTAATACCTTTGGTGCGGGAACCGATCATATACGTGCGAATCTGTTTGGGTAAATAGTCGGGCCAAACGGAGCTTGGAAAAAAACGGCTAAAGGCGGAACGGGGTCTAAACATCAGCTCCGCCTTGGCTCCAAAGACCGCTTTGTTATAACTCACAAAGTAAGTAGAGGGAAGAGAGATGGTGATGTCCCCAAAGGCAGCATTCTGTAAGATTTCGTCCGGATCTCCTTTATATTCCACCCAAATGTTTCTTTTATCTTCCCGCGTATCGTCAAAATCCACGTTGACCGACACTTTTCTCCCCACGGTTCCTTTAACTCTTACCTGCAATTGTTGGTCCAATTGAAAATCTGTTTTATTAATGCGTCCCTTGCCAGAATCGGGCTGAGCATATACGGTAGAGTTCAATTTAAAGTCGATGACTTTTCTGCCCGAAATAGAGAGTCCGGATTCATACGGCAAAATGACGTTAAGGCCGGGCCCTAAAGGAGGGGGAGCGGTAGGTTCTACTTTTTTTTCCTCCGGTGGAACTTCTGCTTCTTTTAATTGAAACGTTTCGCCTTTTTCCAAGGCTTCTCTCATCCGATTCCAACGTTCTTGGGAGTAGCGGAGATACCGGCTTTTTTGAATGTTTTTTTCTAAGTCGGGCTCCTTAGAACTACTCTCGGATTCTTCTAGTTGGGATGCGTCTTTAGTTAACAAACTTTCAGAGGAGGCTGTGGAAGGGAGAACGGAAAAAGTTAAATTTCCGACTAGTACGCCTAGAATTAAGGGTCGGAATTTCAATTTTAACGACGGCAAAGGAAAACCTTTACCCAAATAGTTCAGTTGGAAGCGTGAACCGAGAATGAAAAGATGGCCGTTTTTTCGAAATAAAAAAGTTCAAGCATGCTAGTGGGCATGTGCGAACTTTTTTGT
>JAHFCA010000078.1 GCA_023249715.1 Elusimicrobiota bacterium | reverse complement strand
AGTACGGTCGAACCTTTTTGCGTCGAAAGATGACCCATATTTTTCGTCGAATTCCACAATCCAATGTCGGTTCTAGGGTTATGCTCCAGATAAGATAAAAAATTGCTGAGAAAATTAAAACCCATAACCTTTCCAACGTTTAGAGACTAGCTCCACAATTCCCGAGGACATCTCCACGGGAGGCGGATAATTTTTCTTCCACGTAGCGTCAATCCCCATCACTCCATTATATCGGGGACACGCCCCCTGTAAATCCATCTCCGCAAAATAGATATCCCGCTGGCAGTCAAAGCGGGTAAAAATTCCCCATATCAGTAAAACATCGTCCTCTAAGGGAACATCTTCACTCACCACCGCGATTATTTTCAGCGACTGGAGTTGAGGATTTTGCACTAACTCTTTTACAAGTTTCTTTCCATCTTCTTTAGTTTTTATCACAAGGAACGTATTTTCTAAAACTTTCCAGTTGTCCTTCCCGCGAAAGGAGGAATCCAGATAAGAAGTATGGTTGTCCGGATTCTGGCTTTCGCCGGAATGCCGATCAGCAACATTGAAATGACCCGTCGCATCTACTATCATTTTGCTGCCGGAGTTGAGACGGGGACCTGTAAAATCCAGGGTGTCCTGGGAGGTTCCGGGAAGTAAAATAAAATCCTCCGCAGGATCAAAATTTTTTCCTATCGCTTGAACCACCTGATTAAAGTTTTTTACATCTACCTCGGGATCTACCAAGATCACACATTTACTTAAAGAGAGCTGACCATCGCCTAAGAGAGAGAGAGCTGTTTTTACCCCCTCCTTTTCATATCTCTGTTTTACGCTGGCGACGATCAAATTATGAAAACCCGCCTCGTAATAAGGCCAGACGTCCACCAATTCCGGGCGCATCGCCTTTAGAAGGGGCGCAAATATTTTTGTCACCGCTTCTCCCATTATTTTATCTTCTTGCGGCGGTTTCCCCACCACGGCCGCATGGAATAGCCCCTCCTTTTTGTGCGATATCTGTTTTATTTCTATTACAGGAAATGGAGAGGCGTGGGAATAGTGGCCAAAGTGGTCCCCAAAAGGACCTTCCAACTCCCGTCTTTTGGGATGAATGACCCCTTCTATCACAATTTCCGCGTTAGCGGGGACTTCTAAATCTACCGTATCGCACTTAGTTACAGCCATCGATTCTCCTCGTAAAAACGAAGTAAAGGCAAGTTCGTCCAACCCTTCGGGAAGAGGGAGCACCCCCCCAAACCAAAGGAGAGGGTCGCACCCAATCACAATGGCGATCTCCAAAGGCTGGTTCAACTCTTCCGCTTCTAAATAATGAAACCCACCCCCCTTTTGAATCTGAGCATGGAATAAAAGCTCATGGGAACTTAAAACTTGTAGACGATATATTCCAATATTTTTTGCCCCAGTCTTTGGGCTTTTAGTAAACGAAAGCCCCGCGGTGATAAATTTCCCCCCATCCTTGGGCCAACATTTTAAAATGGGAAACTCATGTAGATTAATTTCGTTCCAACGTTTTCTTACTTCTTTAAACGGAGCGCGATTCACTAGATTAGGTTTAGATTTTGGAAATTGAAGGAGAAAATTTTTCTCCTTCCAAAGCCAGGAAAGAATTTTTCCCGTTCTCAAAGCTTCTTGGCCGCCCTGAACTAATAAAGAAAGTTTATTTCCCAGCTGCTCCGGAGTTTGCCCTAGAACTTCAGATAACCCCACATCTCCTCCAAATAAATTGATCGCCAATGGGAAGGTGGATCCTTTAACATTTTCGAATAATAATACGGGAAGGCCGGGAAATCTGTCTGAACCTTCCCTATTTACATTCTCTTGATATAACCGATTAACGATTTCCGTAATTTCTAGTTCGGGATCGACGGGGATGGAGATTTTTTTTAGGAGTCCCTTCTTGTCTAACTTTTTTAAATAGTCGGGGAGGTTCACAGGTTCTCTTGTTTCCAACCTGTAGTCTGAGTGTTAGGTTCTAACAGTTGGCAGACTCTTTTTCCAAAAAGTTGCGCCTGTTTTTTTATAGTGAGCGCCCCTTGATAAAATGAAGGGCACATGGGCATCACAAGCGCCCCCGCCTGAGAGAGTTTTAACATCTGCTCGAGAGTAATAGTAGATAGAGGTGTTTCCCGCACACAAAGGATGAGCTTTCTTCTTTCTTTTAACGTAACGGCTGCGGCGCGCGTGAGCAGAGAATCCGCTATCCCGCAGGCAATTTTTGCCAAGGTAGAAGCGGTACAGGGGAGAATCACCATCGCATCAATGGGATTAGAGCCGGAGGCTAAAGGAGAGGAGAGATCTTCATCGGAAAAAACTTTTTTTACGTGCGGCGCTAAATCGCTCAACTTTAAACCAGTCTCCTGCGCTAAAACGGATTTTCCCCAGCGCGAGGCGATAAGGTATTTATCTCCTCCGCACATTTTTACAAATTCCACTCCAAATAAAGATCCAGAGGCTCCCGTAATTCCTATCACTATTTTCATAAACTTACCTCAAACTAAAATAAATAAAACTAAAAAACCTATCACCGCGTTCACTTTAAAAAAAGCGAAATCGATAATTTTGGGAGTTAACGCGTTCGCTAAAATTTTCCAGTGGCTTAAAATGAGTAAAAATCCTATCGATCCCAATAAAATAAATGAGAGCGCCGTTCCAATATAGATTTCCACCAATGTTCCCAAAGCCGCCAAGGCTAAAACGTGAAATAATTCGGATAGTCTTAACGCATCCTGTTTCCCTAAGAGAGCGGGCATAGATTTTAACCCGGCGCTCCTATCGAATTCTTCGTCTAATAAAGCGTACAGAATATCGAACCCCGCTACCCAGAATATAGAGAATAGGGTCAATAATAAAATTGGCTGTAACTCCGGGAGCGGCGCAATTTGTGGATGGATGGCAATCCATCCTCCCAAAGGGGCCGTGCCCCAAGCGATCCCTAACCCTAAATGGGCAAGCATGGTCACGCGTTTTAAAAAAGGGTAAAGGACAAATAATAGAAGTGGAATAGGAGCTAAATAAAAACAGAGAGGATCTATTTTATAGGATGCTCCCAGAAATAGAACCGCGGCAATTAAAACAAAGATGAGGGCGGCCCCGCTAGAAATTTTTCCCGAAGGGAGCTCGCGATCTTTCGTCCTGGGATTTTTAGCGTCGATTTCTTTATCCACTACGCGATTGACGGCAAAACCAAACGAGCGCGCCCCTAAAACCGCCAGAAAAATCCAGCCCATTAAAGAGAGAGATATCGGAACGTTATACCTATGTTGGGCGAGAAGAGACCCGGAAAAAACAATAGGCAAAGAGAATAGGGTGTGCTCTACTTTAATGAATTTAAAATAATTCATAATGATAAATTTCATTCCTGAATTAAAGCGAGATGCTCTTTTAATTTTTCCAGTTTTTGAATGGAGACCGTTTTTCTTTCTTCTGTTTTAGACACCTCTTCCGCGGGAGCGTTTTTACGGAATTTTGCTTCGGCTAAGCGCTGCTCCACATAACCTAACTCTTTTTGAACTTGTTCTAGCTCTTTCGCGAGGCGCTGGCGCTCTTTGGAAAAATCGATCAGCCCTTCCAACGGAATATAAATTTCCACAGAATGAAGAATGGCGGTGGCGGATTTAGGAGGTCTGGAAAGTTTAGAACCAATCAATATTTTTTCACTCTTGCAAAGATATTGAATATAATGAGAACACTCCTCCAACAATTTAATTTTTTCTTTATCTATCGCGCTTAAATATAGAGAAATTTTTGTGGGTGGAGGAACGTCCATTTCCGAACGGATTGTGCGCGCTGCGGTAATGATATCCATAACTATTTGTATGTTCGTCTCAACAGATTCGTCCACCAATTTAGGATCCATTTGCGGGTACGAAACTTCAAGGAGAGAGCGAGCAGCGCCGCCGGTCCCCAACGATTTATAAATTTCTTCGCTAATAAAGGGCATAATCGGGTGCATGAGTCTTAAAACTCCGTCCAATAAATAGACGCACACATTGAGAGCGGTTTCCTTTTGTTTTCTATCCGTTCCTAAAAGCCTAATTTTAGAGAGTTCCACATACCAGTCGCAAAACTCGCTCCAGATAAACTGGTAAAGAGTACGAGCGCTCAACGCTAAGTTATATTCCGTTAACCCGTGATGGACTGTTTGAACCGTCTTTTGAAAACGGCTCAAAATCCAGCGGTCGCACAATTCCAAATCTTGGGCGCTGGGATCTATGGTAAGAGAAGGTTTAGACCCAGCCGCTTCTTCTTGTTTTAAATAAATTTGCACAAAGCGGCTCACGTTCCAAATTTTGTTGGCAAAGTTTCTCGCTCCTGTAAAGGCGTCCTCGGAAATTTGCATATCCCGGCCGGGAACGCTTTGGCTGGTAAGGACGTAGCGCAGAGCGTCCGTTCCAAATTTATCCATCATGATTAAAGGATCAATCACGTTTCCCAAGGACTTGGACATCTTTCTTCCCTGTTTATCCCGAACAATGCCGTGAATAAAAACATGAGAGAAAGGCTCTTTCCCTAAAAACTCATACCCCATCATCACCATGCGGGCTACCCACAGATAGAGAATTTCGTGACCGGTTACTAGAAGAGTGGTGGGATAATATCGTTCTAAATCTGCGCTCATCTTAGGCCAGCCAAAAACGGAAAATGGCCAGAGGGCCGAAGAAAACCACGTATCTAAAACATCCGGATCTTGTTCTATTTGCGCGCCGCCACACTCAAGACATTTTTCCGGCTTTGCGGGAGAAACAATAAGGGGACAAGCGCTGCGCTTGGAGGGATGCTCGGACGATTTTTCTTCCTTCACACAATACCAAACCGGAATGCGATGTCCCCACCAAATTTGCCGAGATATACACCAATCTTTTAAACCTTCCAACCATTGGAGATACGGTTTGTTCCAAGAATCGGGGAAAATTTTTACTGTTCCGTTTTTTGTAGCGGAATGCGCCTTTTTTGCCATCTCTTCTACTTTTAAAAACCATTGGTCGGAAACTAGAGGTTCAATGGCGGTGTTGCAGCGATAACAGACTCCCACAGAATGTTTATACTCTTCTACTTTTTCCAGGAGATCCTGCGCTTTTAAATCCTCAATGACTTTGTCCCGGCACTCCTCCCGAGACAATCCCGCGTATTTGCCCGCGGCTGGAGTCATTTTTCCGTCGTAACCGATGACGATCTCTTGGGCTAAATGGTGCCGTTCGCCAATTTCAAAGTCCACCATGTCGTGCGCCGGAGTCACCTTTACTACTCCCGTGCCAAATTTTGGATCGATGGCGGTATCTGAAATGATTGTAATTTCTTTCTCTATTAAAGGGAGTTGAACCCACCAGCCGTGGATTTTTTCATAGCGGGAATCTTCGGGATGAACCGCAACAGCGGTATCTCCCAGCATGGTTTCCGGACGGGTCGTAGCCACAACTAAAGGAACGCCTTGCCACCCATCCCTTTTCCCGGAAAGAAGAGGATAGCGAATGTGATAAAGCTTCCCTTTTCTCTCCTCAAACTCCACTTCTATATCGGAAAGGGCGGTCTGGCAGCGCACGCACCAGTTCACCATTCGCTTCCCACGGTAAATCCAGCCTTTGTTAAAAAGTTCCGTGAAAGCGGCAATCACACTTTGAGAACATTGCTCGTCCATGGTAAAACGAGTGCGGCTCCAGTCGAGCAAAGCGCCTAGTTTTCTCAGTTGCATCAGTATCGTATCTCCCGACTCTTTGCGCCACTGCCACAACCGCTCTAAAAATTTTTCTCTCCCTAAATCGTGACGAGACTTTTTTTCCGCTTTCAGCAGTTTCTCGATGACATTCTGTGTGGCAATACCGCCGTGGTCGGTGCCGGGAACCCAAAGCGTTTCAAAACCGCACATCTTTTTCCAACGAATAATGATATCTTGTAACGTGTTATTTAAGGCATGCCCCATGTGGAGGGAGCCCGTTACGTTTGGAGGCGGGATGACGATGACGAACGTTTTCTTTTTAGGGTCAAATATGGGTTGAGACAGCCCTTCTTTTATCCAAAATTCCGCCCAGTACGCTTCTACTTTTTTAGGATCGTATGCCTTCGATATCTCCGCAATTTCCATAAGAAAGATATTATACTAAACGCGCGTGGACAAGCTGACTTCGCCGGAAGAGAATTTTTCGGTTTTGTTTTCTCTGGTATAGAGGACAAGAAGACCCTCTCGGTCTACAGTAACGCACTCCCCTTCGAATTCCTTTTCGAAGTTCGAGACGATAATTCTTTTTCCTAAGAGGATGCACCGGTCCAGATACTCTTTTCTAAGGGTCCTAAAACCTTCCTGTAAAAATTTATCGTAATGGTTTTCTATTTCTGTTAAAAGGACCGAGAGAAGTTGCGTACGAGCAATAGAGGACTTTTGAATAGATTTTAAAGTGGCCGCTCTATCTTTAAGAGATGCGGGAATTTCATTATTCACATTTAATCCACAGCCCAGAGCCACCCAATTGGCGCGGTCGGATTCGCTCGCCATCTCCACTAAAATGCCGCACACTTTTTTGTACCGCTCTGGTTCTACCGCGACGAGTATATCATTGGGCCATTTTAAGAAACAGGGGATAGAGGTAACCGTTTCTATCCCCTTCGCTATAGCGAGAGAACTAATAAGAGAAAGAAGCGGGACTTGCTGCGGATGAATCTTTGGGCGCAAAAGCAGGCTAAACCATAATCCTCCCAATTCGCTCGACCAAGAGCGGCCTAAACGGCCTCGGCCAGCCGTCTGTTTTTCCGTCACAATTAAGGCGCCCTCTTTTTCTCCGGAATTCGCCAGCTCTTTTGCCTTGTCTTGAGTAGAACTTAGAGAAAGAGAATAAAAAATTTTTCTCCCCATAAAATCGGTTATCAATAAATTTTT
>JAHFCA010000077.1 GCA_023249715.1 Elusimicrobiota bacterium | reverse complement strand
TCGTCCCGATTTAGAAAGAATAATGCGCAGTGGGTTTCTTCCTTCTCCATGGCTGGTTAGAGTAGGGTCATCTTGGCGCACTGTTTCTCCTCCCACTAAAATTCCATCTACTGTGGTGCGGAATCTGTGCGCCCATTTTCTGGAAGCTGCGCCCGAGATCCATTGGGAATCTCCGGTTCGGGTACAAATTTTTCCATCTAAAGAGAGCGCCATCTTTAAAATAACGTATGGTTTTTTCTCAGTCATAAATTTAATGAAAGATCGGTTTAAATCCTCGGCTTCTTTTCTACAAATTCCGCCGATCACTTCTATTCCAGATTGGCGCAGTGTTTCTATTCCTTTGCCTGAAACCTCGGGGTTTGGATCTTTTAGCCCATAGACCACTTTTTTAATTCGGCTTTTTATAATGGCGTTAGTGCAGGGCGGAGTTTTTCCAAAGTGGCAGCACGGTTCTAAATTAACGTATAGAGTAGATGCTTTTACTTGAGAACGGGTTGCTTTTAAAGCCTGAACTTCCGCATGCTCTTCACCAAAACGGGCGTGGTATCCCTTTCCAATAATTTTTTGGTTTTTAACAATAACGCAGCCAACGAGTGGGTTGGGGCTAGCGCCGCTTAGCCCTTTTTTAGCAAGTTCGAGCGCTTGTCGCATCCATCGCGCTTCATCTCCCATAGCTCAAACGTTCACTTAGATAGAGAGGTAGGCTGGCTTGTCGCATCTTTTGTTGTGTCGCGTCGATGTTATATTTTAAGCGGATTATTTTTACTTCTTTGGAATCGGAATCATAAATGGCGCATGCGGCTCGGGGGTCTCCATCTCTCGGTTGCCCTACCGATCCGACATTCACGATTGTGTGGGCTAAAGGATCGATCTTAAAAACTTCTCCCTCCGCTAAAGGTTTAATTTGAATAATCCCTAAGGAGTCGGCATAGAATACGCACGGTAAGTGCGTGTGCCCCACAAAACAAACGGCGGTTCTAAAAAATTCTACATTATCTAAATATTGGCGAGCGGTGAGGAGATATTCATCAATAGGATCTCTGGGGCTGCCATGGGCAAGAGTAAAAAGAGAATGGTCGATCAGGCGGGGCAAGCGCATTAGATAATTCCTGTTTTCTTCGGTTAGATGGCGCTTAGTCCAAACCAGAGATCGGGAAGCCAAATCGTTAAACCAGGTAAGTTCTTTTAATCCAACCACCGCATAGTCATGATTTCCAGCGATCACTTGCACTTTTTTAAGGGAAACAATGCGTTGAATACATTCGTTAGGATTCGGGCCATACCCCACAATGTCCCCTAAACAAATAAAAGATTGTAGCCTCTCTTTTTTATAGAAAGAAAGAACTTCCTCCAAGGCTTCCAAATTAGAATGGACGTCAGAAAAAATCCCAAACCGCATGGTTCTGCAATTTTAGGATATCTCAAGGGGATTTTCAATGAAAGGATAGGATGTTAGTTTGTAAGACTGTTTGTGTTTACGATCTTTAATTTTAGTTGTGAAAATAAATCATGACTATTGGTTGCTTCTTCAGGATAGCTAACGCTATCAATGGAGACACAGATTCTTAAATTGTGTAGGGGTACCTGTGAAAAGTATTGGCCAATGGCGCTCTCTATTCTCTTTTTTATATAAAGAAGATCTGTTTTTTTTGCTCCAAAGAGAAGTACAATAAATTCATTTCCACTTCTAACAATTGTATCGAATTTTCCTCGAAGAGATTTTTTCGTTACTTCTTCTAATCCTTTTAGGATATTAGAGACTTTATCTCTTCCTAAAGTTTGAGACAGTATGTCAAAATCAAGAAGGTGAATAGATAATAATGATACAGAAGTTTTTTTATCAGTTGCTTCTTTAATGAGATTTGCTATACACGCTTTTACCATGGTATCCATTCCAATCTTGGGAATTAAAATAGTCAATTTATTTGCAGTTCCAGCATCGCCATGGGCTTTAAATTTACCTCCATGGAGTTCAATGATCTGCTTAGAGATAAAAAGATCAAGACTGTTTTCTTGGTCTAACTTAGATAGTTTTACTGAATAAGTGGAAGAGCTAGTTAGAATTTTATTAATTTCTTCAAAAGACATTCCTTTTCCATTTTCATTAATAATGGATATCTGTATATCATTTTGAAAGTCTCCAAATTCAATCCTTATAAAATCCGATTTAGAACAATATTTGGACATGGTGGCAATCAAATTATTTAATACCTGCGATATTCTCTTTAAATCTAAATACATAGTGAGGGATAGATCTGGCAATTTCGATGCTAAAGTAATTCCTTGAGTGGATAAATTTGTTTTCCATATTTGGCAAATATTCTGTATTAACTCAACTACATCAGTTATGGTTTGCTGTAACTCCATCTGCCCAGATTCCAATTTTGTTATGTCCAATAGATGGTTGATAAAACGATTAAGCTGGCGAGATCCATTTAACGCAATGTCCATAAGTTCTGGTTCTCCAGCTTGTGTAATCACCTGATTTGAGTGAATCTCCAGAGTTTCCTTGATCATAGAGATAGATCCTTGCAATTGAGGTTGAATCATAGAGATAAAATTAGAATTGATCTCTTTTTTTGAACCTAAAATAGGAGAATTGATTTTTTCTTGTTCAGCAACTCCCTGAATTAAATTTTTATATTCTTGGGTGAGTTCTTCTCTTAACCATTTTTCTGCGGTGACATCCCGGAAATCGCAATAAACTCTAAAATTATTGCCAACTTTTCGAATTTCATAACTAAAATTTATAAAAATATCTTTTTGATTATTTGTTTTAAGTGGTACTTCTTTATAAGAAATTCTATGTGAAATTAAATTCGATTCTTGAGGTTTCTGAGGAATGCGTAGCATTTCTTTTGGAATTCCAATTTCCCAAAATTTTTTATTCATCACTTCTTCGCGGGAATAGCTCAACAGGTTTAAAAACGCTTGACTTATCTGAATAATTCTTTCTGAATAGATATCTAAAACAATAATGGGATACTGTGTGAGGTTCAGGAATTCATCGTATTCTTGAGCAGAAGCTTCTAATAATTTATTTTTTTCTTCTAACCATGCTAGCTGTGATTTTTTCTGTGAAAGCCTCTTTTTGGTATGGTTAAACCGATTTAGTATCCAGAATACCATAGAAGCAGAAAAAAAGACGATAACCGCAACTAAAATCATATCAGGTAGAAACTAATTCCACGTTAATTTTTTCCTGATTAGAGGCTTCTTTTTTAAGGCGGGCGGAAAGAATTTTAGAAATGCCAGATTCTTCCATGGTCACTCCGTAAAGGATATCGGCATTTTCCATGGTTTTGGGGTTATGAGTCACGGCCAAAAATTGAGTTTTTTCCGAGAAAACTTTCAATAATTTTAAGTAGCGGTTCACATTGGCCGGATCGAGCGGAGCATCCACCTCATCGAGCAGGCATATGGGGGAGGGCCTTACCATAAAGAATGCGAACAACAAGGAGATGGCGGTCAAGGTTTTTTCTCCCCCAGAGAGCAGCGCGATATTCTGAAGTTTTTTCCCGGGCGGTTGAGCCACGATTTCTATGCCTGTTTCTAAAATATTTTCTTCGTCGGTAAATACGAGGTCGGCCACGCCGCCTTCAAAAAGCTGCCCATAAATGGTGCGGAAATTTTCTCGCACCCGGGCAAAGGTCTGTCTAAACTGTTCTCGCGTGGTTCCATTAATTTGTCGAATGGCGTTTTGGAGATCCTCTTTTGCTTTTTGTAAGTCAGCTACTTGGGTCCCCAAAAATTGATAGCGCTCTTGCAGGTTTCTATATTGTTCCGGGGCTTCCAAATTGACGGCGTTGGAGAGTGACTCCACCCGCTTTTTAAGTTTTAAAATTTCTTCGGGCTGGACCCATTCTCCCTGGAACTGGGTCATGGCATCTTCTAAAGAAAGAGAATAGGTTTCTTGCAATTTATCTAGAATATTTTTCTTTTTATTTTCTGAAGTTCTGAGTTCCAGTTCTATTTCGTGTGTCATGCCAGATGTGGTATTTAAGGTTTCTCTTAAGGTGTGCGCTTTTCCTTGGAGAGCGATTTCTTTCTCTACAATTTCTGATTTTCTACTGAGAATAGACTCGGTCTGCTTCGCAATTTCTTGCTTCCTAATTTCTAGTTCGCTTAAATGGGCTGTTTCTGTTTTCTGGACATTCTGCGCTTTTAAAATTTGGTTTTCGCAC
This sequence comes from Elusimicrobiota bacterium, assembly GCA_023249715.1. GTDB lineage: Bacteria > Elusimicrobiota > Elusimicrobia > 2-02-FULL-39-32 > 2-02-FULL-39-32 > JAHFCA01. The sequence continues at coordinate 2,692 of JAHFCA010000077.1, read as the reverse complement.
CGCTCCCTCTCGCTTTTAGCAGACTCAATTTGTTTTAAGTAATCTTCCTGGTGTTTTTTCCATTCGTTAATGGTATCAACGTTTTTAGAATAAGTTTCCTCAAAACTTTCTAACCGCACTTCCGATTCTTTTTTCTCCAGTTCCAAAGCTCTCTCTTGGTCCAGCTTTTCTTGGATAGATCCATCGAGTTTGGTTCTTTCTTGCTGCAGCGCTAAATCTTTTTCGGCTTGGATTTTTATTTTCTCTTCCAGTTCCAGGCTTAAACGGTCCGATCCTTCTTTTTCTTTTAAATCTATTTCTAATTTTTCATTTAAAAGGAAAATTTCTCTTTTAGACAGGTCTCCTTCTTCTGCTGTCTTAGAAAGCAATTCTTGAAAATGATTCTTCTCTAGCTCATATTTTTCTAGCTGGGTTCCATTTTCTCTCCGCGTGGATTGGAGCGTCTGTAATTCAGTTTGCAAGGCGGCATTTTCCTGTTCCAGTAGAACTCTCTCTTTTTGAAACCGTTCAATATCTCCCTTTAGCTGCTCTTGAATTAAGAGTTGTTGAACATAAGAGCCGCCTTTTTGAGAGGGATCATGGCCATTGGAATTAAAAGTTTCCGCTCCGCCATCGATTGTGGAGGCATCGTACACAAAACTTCCCGAAAGAACCATGGACCCAAACAAAAGATTTTTTAACTTATCTAATTCTTCCGAAGAGTGAATCAGTTGGATAATCCGGTTCCCCTCCCCCTCTTGAGGAACATGCATTTGAGGGATTTTGTCTAAAATAAAACAGGTGGCCCTTCCAATTTTATGCTCCCGCAACCAGTGGAGCGCTCGTTCCGCATTTTCTACCGTGTCAAAAACTAAATAATTTGTTTTGTTTCCCAATACCGCTTCCACGGCAGCGGCGATATTTTCCGGATATTTAAAGAGCAGCCCCACCACTCCTTTTAAGCCTGGGAAGTTCTGCTTCAGGATGGCGGAAGTTCCTTTACGATAAGGATTTATTTGAAAATTCTCTTGCAGCACTTCCAGTTTGGTTTGAGATTGAATGAGTTTTTCTTTAATTTCGCCAATGTGTTGCGCCAGCTCCGCTCCGCGACTCGCGGCGGCATTGAATGTGGTTTGGAAGGAGAGAACCACGCATTGGATTTGAGAGATAGAATGATCTAAAGAAGCGATTTTTTCCTCTAAAGCGGTTTTTTCTTCTTTAAGTTTCAATTCCTCCGCCCGATATTTTTCCAACTCTTTTTTACTTGCGGCAATTTCCAGCTCCTTGTGCATCGAAAGCGAACTATGCCGGTTCTTTAAATTCTGTAGCTCTTTTAGCTGCTCTGCCATTTGGAAAATTTCGTTAGAAAGTTTGTTTTTATTCGTTTCTAAATCTTTTCTCTCTTGGTGCAGGCCACTCCATGCCGCGTTTTTTTCTTCAAAACTTCCTTTGAGTTGTTGTGCCCGTTGCTCCATTTCCTGGAGGTCTTTATTTAAGGTTTCAAATCGGTTTTTGGCCGCGGCAAGTTCTTCTTGAGTATGTTCAATTTGCTGGGATAGTTTTATTAAATTTTCTTTAAATTCCTGTTCCCTCTCGCAAGCGATTTTAACGAATTGATCCTTTTGATTGATCTCTTTTTCTAGCTTGAGTAAAGAGCTGTTTGTTTTATAGAGTTCTTCTTCAACCGAATCTTTTTCCACTCTATTTTGGGTAAGGGCCACTTCGGCTTGGTCCACTTCTATCGTAAACTTTTGAATTTCATCTTGAAAATTGCGGAGTTTTTCTCCCTTCAATTGAACCTCTTCTTCTAAGAGATTGTTTTGGTAGAGCGCGTCTTTAATTTCTAAACTTTTTAAGTCTTCTTTAATTTTTTGAAAATTCTGAGCTTTTTTAGCGGCCGTCTCTAAAGAATCCATCTGTTCTTTAAGCACGGAAACTAAATCGTTGATACGATTTAAATCTACATCTACTTTTTCTAATTTGCGCAGCGTTTCTTCCCGACGGGCCTTATATTTAGAAATTCCGGCCGCTTCTTCAAAAAGTTCTCTGCGCTCCTCCGGCTTAGATTGAATAACAAAATCCACTTCCCCTTGGGCCAGGATAGAGTACCCTTCTCCAATTCCGGTATCCAAGAACATGTCCCGGATATCTTTCAAACGGCATTGAGTTTTGTTGAGGAAATATTCAGATTCGCCGCTGCGAAAAATTCTGCGGGTTACTTGAACTTCCGTAAAATCGGTGGCAAGCAGGCGATGGGAATTATCGAAGGTTAGGGTGACTTCAGCTAAATTTTGGGCGGCTTTAACGGTGGAACCAGCAAAAATAACATCCAGCATCTGTTTAGAACGGAGGGATTTTGGGGACATTTCCCCCAGACACCATCGGAGAGCATCGACAATATTGGACTTGCCACAGCCATTGGGGCCAACTACAGCTGTGAATCCTTCTTTTAGGTCGATTGCCGTTTTATTGGCAAACGACTTAAACCCCACCATCTCAATGGATTTTAAGTGCATCTTTTATCTTTTGGTGTTATCCAGTGCTCTCCTTTATTGTCTATTAGAATAACTAACATTAAAAAATTTGTCAATAGCTCGCATTGAGTCATGCATAATGTTACCGAAGAAATAGGCGTTAAGTCAGTTATCATGTTACCCACCGAAAGGAGGGTAACATGCCAAGCCACACATTTAAAATGGAGTATCTCAAGAAT
>JAHFCA010000076.1:602-6920 GCA_023249715.1 Elusimicrobiota bacterium | reverse complement strand
CTTTCTTCCCATCCTACCGATCTGGGAAAGCCTCTATCTGGTAAGTTGTCAGGGTCTTACAGGATACGTGTTGGAGATTTTCGTATTGTTTATAGAGTGATCCACTCCAGAAAGCTCGTAGAAGTTTGGGTCATATGCCATAGAAAGGAAGTATATAAACTGGCGGAACGTAGAGTGGTTTAAGATTTAATTCATTAGCAAAACGTTGATTTAAAAACCCTCTCGAAATTGTTACAAAAACAAGCGATTATTTTTTCTGAAATAGACAGATAATGAGGGAAAAGAGAAGACTCAGTAGAATGGAGGTGGCGAGGGGAAAATAGAATTTAAAATTGTCTCTTTCGATGCGGATATCTCCCGGGAGTTTTCCCAGAAAGGGAACTTTAGGGCATATAAGAAACAGAACCCCTAAACCGGCGAGGATCAATCCAAAAAAAATCAGAGTTTTACCCAGTTCGCTCATTTAAATGGTGAAATCAAAAAATTTGAGAGAAGTGGCTCCCTTAACCCGAAGAATTCAGTTGGAAGCGGAATTATTCGGGTTATAGCAAGGGTTTGATGAGGGATTCGAACTCCTCCTGGCCGTGGAAGCCCACCAGTTTTTTTACAATCTCTCCCTTGCGGTTAATCACAAATGTGGTGGGGATTCCGCGAATGCCGCCAAAATTCTCAACCACCGTATCATCTCCCAAAACGATGGTGTAGGAAACTTTAAATTCCTCCACAAAAGGCTGTACGGTATTCTTTCCCCCTTCGTCGAGAGAGATGCCCACAATGGCGAGCCCTTTCTCCGAATAAAGCCGGTGCATCTTGTTAAAATTTGGAATTTCCGCGCGGCAGGGTGGGCACCAGGTGGCCCAAAAATCAAGTATGATCACCTTCCCTTTAAAATCGGCCAACCGTACTGTTTTCCCTTCTAAATTATTCAATGTAAAATCGGGAGCGCGGCTTATTTCTTGATTCATGCCCCTTTGAGAAATCATCTCTTTCTTTTCATTACATGAAATCAACGGGCTAAGCGCCACAAAGACGAACAGAATATAAAAATATTTCATAAAACCTCCCTGTGGGTATTGTAGAATATATTAGAACTTATGGAACATGTAAATATTGGAACCGCTTTTTTATCCGGCATTCTTTCTTTTTTATCCCCTTGCGTTCTCCCATTAATTCCGGGATATCTATCTTATATTTCCGGCCTTTCTTTAGAAGAACTTTCTCGAGGTACAAACCAAAGCCGTATCGTTATTTTCCGGTCCATTCTTTTTGTGCTTGGCTTTTCTCTTGTTTTTACGTTACTGGGAGCCTCTGCCAGCGCGCTCGGGAATTTTTTAACCCGCTATAATTTTATATTCAGTAAAATTGCCGGCCTAATTATTATGCTGTTTGGCCTGCACCTTCTGGGAATCCTTCGCCTCTCTTGGCTCTATTACGAAAAAAGAATCCACTGGGGCCACATTCGCTCTGAACACCTGGGCCCCTTTATTATGGGGCTCGCCTTCGCCTTTGGCTGGACTCCCTGCATTGGTCCCATTTTAGCCGGAATCTTAGCGCTTGCGGCCACCCAAAATTCCATTATTAAGGGAACCTTCTTACTTTTTATTTACTCTTTGGGGCTGGGAATTCCTCTTATTTTAACCGCATGGAGCGTGAATAGATTCTTAAAACTTTTTAACCTCTATAAAAAATTTATTCCCGTAGCAGAAAGGCTGGCGGGAATTCTTCTTCTACTAATGGGACTGCTTATTTTTACCAATAAGTTGACGGCGCTACTTAGAATTATCCCTTCTTGGCTTTACAAATTTTCCGTTTAAACCCAAATTTTGCATTGTTCGCAAGAATTCCGCGTCCTAATGCAAATTTTGGGTTAAACTTAGAGCGTAACATTCGCGGGCAATTTCTAACTCTTCATTGGTAGGAATTACCATAACGGTCACTTGCGAGTTCCCCGCGGAAATAACGGAATCGTTGGAACGGTTCGCCATCTGGTTTAACTTTAATCCTAAATAGGCAAAGGGTTCGCAAATTCTTCGGCGCAGATAATAGGCCTTTTCCCCAATTCCTCCGGTAAAAATTAATACCTCTAAGCCGCCCAGCGCAGCCGTGTAAGAGCCAATAAATCGTTGGATTCTATAAACAAACATTTCAAAGGCGAGTTCGCTTTTTTTATCCCCTTCCAACTCTTCTTCTCTGAGTTCTTGCACATTAGCGGAGCTGCGGGAAATGCCTTTAAGCCCCGCTTTTTTATGAATCATCTCCTCAACTTCCTCAACGGTGTATCCTTTTTTTAAGAGATAGAGAATAATTTCTGGGTCAAAAGAGCCTGCCCGGGTGCCCATCATCAGTCCTTCCAGAGGCGTAAATCCCATAGAATTTTCTATACTCTGCCCCTTAGAGATGGCGCAAATACTTGCCCCCGATCCTAAATGACAGGAAAGAATTTTAAAATCTTTTATATTTTCTTTTAAAATCTTCATCGCTTCTTTAGAAACATACTGGTGACTAATCCCATGAAAACCGTATTTACGAATGCCAAATTTTTCATAGAGCTCATAGGGCAGGCCATACAGATACGCCTTGGGCGGCAGGGTTTGGTGGAACGCGGTATCAAATACCGCAACGCTTTGCAGGAGCGGAAACATTTTTTGCGAAGCTAAAATGCCGTTTAAATTGGCGGGGTTGTGCAAAGGAGCTAAATCAGAAAGGGAGCGAATATCCTGAATAACCGAATCCTGAATTAAAATACTCGACTTATATTTTTCCCCGCCGTGCACGACCCGGTGTCCTATTAAATCTATAGTAAGATCTCCCACCAACTTTGAAAAAATTTCTTTCAGCGCTTCTTCATGGGTTTTATTATTGGCAAGCTCTATGGTCCCCTTTACTAAAGAGATCTCTTCCGGCATTTGGAGCACCTGAAATTTTATGGAGCTGGAGCCCCCATTTAGAACCAGTATCTTCACTGAGATACAATATGGCTGGGCTGATGAATAAGGAAAGAGCTTAAATTCGCGATGGTCGTTTCTAATATTCGTTGCAGAGCTTCCTGGCTATAAAAACCGATGTGCGGCGTAATAACCACATTTTCCCGATGCAAGAGTATGTGGTTTCTCACTAAGGTTTCTAATTTTTCTCGAGGGAATTGGGAAGAAAGAATTTGTTTTTCTTCTTTAATTAAATTTTCTTCTTCCAAAGCGTCGAGCCCGGCTCCGGACAAAATGCCTTTGTCCAAAGCTTGAACGAGCGCCTCGGTTTCCACCAAAGCCCCGCGAGCCGTATTAATGAGAAGACTGCCCCGTTTTATTTTTTGAATATTCTCTTTATTAATGAGATGGTGCGTCTTGGAGTTATAGGGGGCGTGCATGCTAATGATATCCGCCTGAGCAAGAAGCTCCTCTAAACTAACGTATTTAAATCCCAGAACTTCCTCCATAAAACTATTTTTTTGCACGTCGTAAGCGAGCACCTCCATGCCAAACCCGCGGGCCATCTTAACCACATGCAAGCCAATGTGGCCGGCTCCTACGACCCCCAGAACTTTTCCTTTTAAATCAAACCCTTTTAATCCCTCTATAGAGAAATCTCCCCGCATGGTTTTTACGTACGCTTTATGAATATTGCGCGAAAGGGAAAGGATTAACGCAAACGTATGTTCTGCTACGGTATTCTCTCCATAAAAGGGGACATTCGCCACTTGGATATTTCTCTTCTTACAGGTTTCAATGTCAATGTGATCAAAACCCGTAGAGCGGGTGGCGATAAATTGAAGATTGGGAATTTTTTCTATAACTTTGGAGGTTACCTGGGAGTATATAAATACGGAAATCAAATCACAATTGGCTGCTTTTTCCACGTTTTTCTCCGTAAGTTCTTCTTGAAAAAAAAGCAGCTCCCCGCTCTCGGCCAAAGAGGATCTCTTTAACAACTCTTTCTCCCAATCCTGAATTTCAAAAAAGGCGGTTTTCATCTGCAGCATTGTATCAAAATTTAATTAATCTCCCTGAATCAATTTAAGATAGAGTTCAAAACGGATGGTTATCTTTTCGTTGGTGGGATAGTTTAAAACCGGAACTCTCGGAGGTTGAATATCAAAATCGGTCATAAAAATATCGTGTTTGCCAATAATAAGTATTGCCTCTTTCTTAAAGGAGATGTAAAGAATCAAATTTTCATCCCTACTTTTTCCCGCTACTGAAAGTGTTCCGCGTAATTTCACGGGATAAAAGTCCGGATGGAAGGATTTTAAAAATTCATACTGTTTCATCGTGAAAATAATCTTAGGAAACTCCTTTGGTTTTAAAGCGGACTGCAGGATATGGTCTAATTCCTCTACCCCAGATTTAATGGAACGAACCGGAATAGAAAGTATTAATTGTTTAATCTTTCCAACTTTCGTTATCCTATAAAATAGGTCGCTGCTCTTTTCTTCCGCGCTTAATTTAGAATCAAATTGCGATTCAATTTCCAGAGAAGAGGTATGGGTCTGAAAAGCATGATTCGGAGATTTTCCTTCTAAAGACAACTGACTCCAAGGGAGAAGTTCCAGATGACTGGGACCCACTCCTCTCAACGTCGTCGGAAATATCAGGCAGCCTAGTAAAATATAAAACTTAAGGTTGAAGCACATCCGAGCGCTCCATCCTGCTTTGGGCTTTTTCACCCAGTTCTTCTAAAGTTTCATTACTCAATAAACTTTTAACATATGGAAAAATTAGAAATTCTTCATGCTCCATATGAGTTTCCACCAACGCGCAAAACTCAAAGAAAACATGTTGAATAGTGGCGAACCGGTTGGTCTTTAGGCTCTCTAAAAGCCGATTGAGATGCGACCCTATTTTTTTATGGACTTGCTTGTTGGTAATCAGCGCGTCTATCGATGAAACCCGCTCTGAAATTTGATTTACTTTTGCGAACAATATCTCATCTTCAATACTCTCATGCAGCTCCTGCATGACAATATAAGTTTTTATCTCTTCCAACACGCCCCCTTGAGATAAACTATTTTTAACCCGGACCAACTCCCGGCGAAGCCGATCATGATCTTTTTCTAAGAAGTCTATAATATTCATTGGATTTCTCCTTTTTCCCTCCTTTGTTTTCAGTTTAACAGAGATAAAAAAAAGCCGCTATGATTTAGATCATAGCGGCTAATCGACCGTTAATAAAAATTAATTTTTATAGATTATTTTCTTTAATTCTTCAGATTTTATGATCTGGATTTTTCCCCCTTGGGAAGTGAGAAGACCTTTTTTTTTGAATTCAGAAAGGGTGCGAAAGGTTGTTCTCAAGGTTGTTCCCACCAATTCCGATATCTCTTTTTTGGTAAAGGGAAGTGTTCCCCCATGGATCCGATGAAGCCTTAAGAGAATATTTGCCACCCGAATCGATACGGATTCTTGGCCCATGCAACGTAAATCTTGGACATCTTTTAATCGATCGGAGCAGAGGGCGCAAACACCGCGCACCATTCCGGGACTCTTCATATAATAATTCAAGAATGTGTGGTCCAAAATAGAGATAGCCTGAGTAGGCTCTGCGGCAACGGCAGTACAGGGATAGGTTCTACCGTTTCCGCCCAATCTACATAAGGTGCCAAATAGTTCCCCCGGAGCTAAAGATTCAATGGCAAATGGAAGCCCCTCTGAAGTATATTTAAAGACTTTTACCCTCCCCTTATACAAAACCCAAACCGTGTCCGCCGGTTCCCCTTCCCGAAAAATCGTCTCATCCTTTTTAAAGGACTTTTGGGAGGTCTTGAAAACAATATCGTTTAAATCCTTTTCTCCCAGAGACTTAAAGGGCTCAATAGAAGAGAAATAATGAAGAATTTCTGCGTTAGAAACTTCCATTTAAAATTTATTTTTGGAATCGTATGGAGTAGCGGCTCAGCAGCCGGTGAATGGTTTTACGGTCCATTTTCGCCTCTTCCGCGGCCTGGGAAATATTCCCCCCATGTTTGGAGAGAAGTTCCTGAAAATAAGTTTCATAGAAAGACTTTAACGCTTTAGACTTAGATTCTTTAAAGGAACCTTCTAGGACGGAATTCGCGGTTCCGCCTAGACTCTCTTTGATGGGCATCTTTAAGTGTTCGGGAAGGTCTCCCCCCTGAATTAAATCGCTGGAAGCTAAAGAGACGGCGTGTTCCATTACGTTTTCCAGCTCTCTCACATTCCCCGGCCAATGGTATTTTTTCAACGCGTGTAAAACTGTGGGAGAAATTCCGCGGATTCTTAAATTATTTTTATTGGAAAATTCTCTTAAAAAATGGCTGGCCAAAAGTTCCACATCTCCGTCTCTTTCCCGCAGAGGAGGAATACC
>JAHFCA010000076.1:0-592 GCA_023249715.1 Elusimicrobiota bacterium | reverse complement strand
CCGTAATCAACCGGTTAGAACCTAAGCGGCGAAACTGCTTCTCCTGCAACACTCTTAAAAGTTTCGCCTGCAAGGGAAGCGACATCTCCCCGATTTCGTCCAGAAAAATAGTCCCCCCGTCGGCAAACTCAAAAAGTCCCGGCCGCGAAAACTGGGCATCGGTAAAGGCCCCCTTTTCGTGGCCAAAAAGCTCCGCTTCTAGAAGGTGCTCCGGAAGACTGGCGCAATCCACCGGCACAAACCGCCCGCCCGCCTGGCCCCGTTTGGAATTTCTGTGGATAGCCCGGGCGATCAGCTCCTTGCCCGTCCCCGATTCCCCTTCCACCAAAATATTCGCATCGGTGGGAGCTATTTTTCTCACCATTTCCAAAACTTTTTTAATTTGAGGGCTCACTCCGATCAATTGATCGAACCCGAAGGAAAGACCCAATTCCTGTTTTAATTTTAAATTTTCTGCTCTCAGCCGTTTTTCTCTCAGCGATTTTTCCACAATCATGAGGAGCTGCTCTTTGGAAATCGGTTTTGCCACATAGTCGCTCGCCCCATCCTGGATAGCGGCCACCGCCGTTTCCCACGTGGCAAACGCCGTAAA